>JAENWE010000101.1 GCA_016650185.1 Vicinamibacteria bacterium
ATGTTCAATACGGTTGCGTCGCTCGTCCCTGCGCTTGCCCGCCATTGACGCGGTCTCGAACGTCTCGCGACGATTCCTCATGAATAGTCCGGGCTAGAGTTTGAGTCGCCGCAAAGAAAGGGCGGCCTTCCCGATGAACCTTCCCGTCTTTCTGACCGCCCTCGCCAGCCTCGGAGCCATGAGCGCGCCGACTCAGATTCCAGTAGACGATCCCCCAATCCAGTGCGCCGACTGCGCGGAGTGGAACCAGCCGCAAGCGCCCTTCAATCTCCATGGCCGCTCGTACTACGTCGGGGTGCGCGGGCTGAGCTCGGTCTTGATTCAGACGAGCACCGGCCTGATCCTGCTGGATGGCGGCCTGCCCCAGTCGGCCCCGTTGATCGAAGCCAACATCAAGAGCCTCGGCTTCAGGATCGAAGACATCAAGCTCATCGTGAACTCACACGCGCATTACGATCACGCGGGCGGCATCGCCCGCCTGCGGCGGGACAGCGGCGCCGTGGTGGCGGCCAGCCCGTCCGGAGCACAGGCGCTGATGTCGGGCGGTCCCGTGAAGGACGATCCACAGTATGGTTCGGATGGCAGTGGGGGCGCGTTCCCACCGGTGGCGCAAGTCCGGATCGTGAAGAACGGCGAGGACCTCCGCGTGGGCGATACCGCGATCACCGCGCACTTCACTCCCGGCCACACCCCCGGGAGCACGACCTGGACGTGGTCTTCATGCACGGTCGACGGCTGCCTGAACCTCGTATACGCCGACAGCCTCACCCCGGTATCGACCGGTGAGTTCCGCTTTCTCGGCGATCAGAATCACCCGGACATGAGCGACACTTTCCGTCGAAGCATGGCCACGGTGGGAGCCCTGCCCTGCGACATCATGCTGAGCACGCACCCTGGAGCCTCGGCCTTGTTCGACAGGCTGAAGCGCCGCGACCTCTCCGCGGTTCCGGACCCTCTCATCGACAAGAACGCGTGCCGCGCGTATGCGGAGAGCGCGAATCGAAGGCTCGATGAGAGGCTGAACACGGAGCGAGCACAGGCGGCCAAATAGGAGAGGAGCCAGCGAACGGACGGAATGCGTGCCAGAATCCGGGCACTTCAATCGGCTGAAGCCTCGAGCCGATCCCGCGAGGAGGATGAGATGGCCCTGACCCGGCGTCGTTTTGTGGAAGCGCTCGGCGTGGCCGGCGCTTCGTTCCTCGGGAGCCCGGTCCGGGCGGAGCAGGTCGGCGGATCTCCTGCTGCTCCCGGCTCGGTTCAGCCGGCTCTTGATCTGATCAAACTGGACCAGAACGAGAACCCTCACTCGCCAGGCTCAACCGTGAGCAAGGCCGTGATGGAGGCCCTGACCCAGGGCAACCGGTACCCGAAGAACGCGGGTGACCTCGTAACCGCCATCGCGAAACTTCATGGGGTCGCCGGCGAGAACATCCTGCTGGGATCCGGATCCGGCGAGCTGTTGAAGGCTTCGGTTCCCGCTTTTGTGGATTCCAGGCGGGCGCTCGTGGCCGGACTTCCCACGTTCGAGACCTGCACGAACACCGCGCGCTCCCTCGGCCTGCCAGTGCGCGAAGTCGCGGTGGATGCCTCGCTCCGACTGGACCTTCCCGCCATGGAGGACGCGGCGGGCGGCGCCGGCCTTGTCTTTTTCTGCAATCCCAACAACCCCACCGGCACGACCTGGCCCACGAAGGAGATCGAGGCCATGATCGATCGACTCGCCCAGCGTTCGCCCGAGACGGTGGTCATGGTTGATGAGGCTTATGCGCATTTTGTCGAGAGCAAGGACTATTGGAGTCTGGCCCCGCGGGCCGCTCGAGACCGGCGCCTGATCGTCACCCGCACCTTCTCGAAGGTCTTCGGCCTGGCCGGCCTGCGGATCGGTTACGCGGTCGGTCACCCTGACACCATCGCCGCCCTGAAGCTAACCACGACCTCGGGCTTGCTCCCCGTGACCTCCGTGGCCGCCGCCCTCGCGGCCATTGGCGACGAATCACTGATCCGCGATCAGGTGCAGTCAAACCGAGCGGCCCGGACTGCCATCACGAAGAGCTTTCAGAATCTCGGCTTCAAGGTCTTTCCCTCGGACACGAACTTTATCCTCGTCGACGTGCAGCGAAAGCCTGAAGATTTTCGGGCCGCCTGTCGGGAGCGTGGCGTCATGGTGGGCCGGCCTTTTCCCGGACTGCCTAGCCATGCCCGCATCTCGATCGGCACCCTCGACGAAATGCAGCGGGCGGCGACGGTGTTCAAGACCGTCCTGGCGAAGACCGCCTGAGCGTCGCTCGACTCGCACCGTCGCTCCAGGTCGCAAGCACGCCTATTCGCAGCGCAGAGCTTCTGTCGGTTCCACGGAAGCGCCCCGGAAGGCCGGAACCAGACAGGCGGCGACCGCGGCGATGAGCAGCAGGCCGGGGGCTGAAGCGAAGGCAATCGGATCGAGCGGCGTGACTCCGAAGAGGAGCTTTTCGATGAGCCTGGAGAGGGCCATGGCCAGCAGCACCCCGAGCCCAAGGCCCAAAGTCGCCACCGCGAGTCCTTGCCGAAGGATCAGTCGGACGATGTCCCGCCGGGTGGCCCCGAGCGCCGAGCGCACGCCGAGCTCGCGCTTCCGCTGGGTCACGTTGTAGGACATGGCGCCATACAGGCCGAAAGCGGCGAGCGACAAGGCCAGAAGAGCGAAGGCAGCGACGGTCTGCGCCGCGAAACGCGGCTGGGCCACCGAGGCGGCCACCCGGGTTGAGAGCATCGCGGTCTCCACTGTGGCCACGGGATCAAGCTCTCGAACCATCGCCCGGACGCTTGGCGCCAGAGCCTTTGCCTCCGAGGTCGAGCGGATCACGATCTGAAAGCCCGCGGGAAGCTGTTTGCCGAAACGCGGCAGAGAGAACATCTCGGTGAGCGGCTGGGCGTCCATGCCGTTCTTCAACACATTGACGACGATCCCCACGATCTCGGTGGTCACGGGCGGGTTCTGGCTGCGGAAGAGGCCTTCGAATCTGCGACCGACCACCGGCTTCCCGTCGCTCAGATAGACCCGCGCGAATTCTTCGTTGACCATAATGTGCTCAATCGCCGACGTCTCATCCTCGGGCCCAAGCAGCCGACCTTCCTTTACCCGAAGGGAAAGCGCTTCGGCAAAGCCGGGGCTGATGGTGTAGGACGTGGCCCGCGCCTTCACCTTCCCCTCGGGTGAGCGCTCGTCGGGCAGGTCGAAACTCGCGACCGCGGTGATGAAATCGAGCGGCGTCATATTCCCCACGCCCGCTGCCAAAACTCCGGGCAAGGCACGGATCCGCCCGAGAATTTCCCGGGACAGATTGAGGGTCTTCTCCGCCGGCCGTCTTTCACCTGCCACATTCAATGACGCGACCAGGACGTTCCCGGTCTGATAGCCCGGATCCACCTGCATGAGTTGGGAGAAGCTTCGCACCAGGAGGCCGGCGCCGATCAGAAGCATCACCGCGAGCGCGGCCTCGATGACCACCAGCCCGCTGCGCAGTCGCTGGGTCGCAATGCCCGCCGATGCGCCCGAGCCGTCCCTTAGAGCTGGCACCAGGCCGATCTGCGACGAACGCAGTGCGGGCAGCAGGCCTGAGAGCAGACCAGCGGCCACCGAGATCAGGGCGGCGAAGGTCAGGGCGACCCGGTCCAGCGAAATATCCTGGAGGCGCGGAAAGTTCGCGGGCGCCAGAGCCGGAAGGAGAGCGAGCAATGTGGATCCGAGCATGAGCCCCAGCATGCCCCCGGTGAGGGACAGGACCAGACTCTCGGTTACAAGTTGTCGCACCAGTTGAAACCGGCTGGCTCCGAGCGCGGTGCGCACCGCGATTTCTCTTTGTCGTGATACCCCGCGCGTGAGTTGCAAACTGGCCACGTTGGCGCACGCGATCAGAAGGATGAGGCCAACGCCCGCGGCCAGGAGCAGAAGGGCCGGCCGGACACGGGCCGTCATCCCGGACAGGACGGTCTCCGCCTTGATCGCCACCGGCCCGCCTTTCCCGAACAACGCGTCCGCAACGGGTGGTCGCGCCACACTGCGGGCGGCGAGCGTGCCCTCTTCGGCCGCCTGCTCCGGTGTGAACCCCGGCTTCAAGCGGGCGATCGCGCTGAAGATCCAGATCGATTGATGGTTTGGGTCTGCGGAACCCACCGGGATGGAATAAGACGTCCACACGCGGGAACCCCGGCTCGGAAAGTAGAACCGAGGCGGCGCCACGCCCACCACCGTATGGATCTGCCCGTCGAGGGTGATGGTCTTGCCGATC
This sequence comes from Vicinamibacteria bacterium, assembly GCA_016650185.1. GTDB lineage: Bacteria > Acidobacteriota > Vicinamibacteria > Fen-336 > JAGNNV01 > JAGNNV01. The sequence goes on from JAENWE010000101.1 coordinate 4,269, forward strand.
GCGGAGGGATCCCCGCCGAACCGCTCCTTCCAGAACCCGTCGGAAAGGACCGCCACCTTGGGGGCCGACTCCTTTCCGTCATCCTCGACCAGCAACCGTCCAAGAGCCGGCAGCACCCCCAACAGTGAGAAGGTCGATGGCGTCACGGACGCGCCCTCGATCCGCACCGGCTCGTCTCCGCTGGTGTCGGTGAACGTCTCGTTGCTGTACCCCGCCAGTCCCTCGATGCTCTTGGGATTCGACCAGGCAAAGTATGTGAAGTTGGTGAGATAGGAGCCGGGGACACCGGCATTGGCCCCAGGGTGGTATTCACTCAGCCGCACCAGCCGATCCGATTCTGGAAACGGCAGGGAGCGGAAGAGGACGCCGTAGACCACCGAAAAGAGCGCCGTGGTCGCGCCAATGCCGAGAGCCAGGGAAGTCAGTGCGGCCAGAGTGAAACTTCTCTGGTGGAGCATCGACTTGAAGGCCAGCCGGAGATCCTGGTACACAGCCATGACGTTCATGACCCTGAACGTAACAAATCCTGTGCCATGGGTCATGGCCCGCGGCGGACAAGATTGACCCCGATTCCGGTCGATCATGGGACCTCCCGTCCCACAAACGACCAGGGGGGCCCGGGCTACGGTTCGATCTCCAGTCCTGACGGGTCCAGGAACTGGGCGATCAAACCCCAACCGCCGAACACCTCCGAGACAACGAGGCGAATCTCATTGTCGCCCTTCTTGAGGGGCAGGTAGACAGACCCCTGATCGAGATGAATCAGACCCTCCTGCCTCGGAAAGTTGAAGCTGTAATGCTGATCGCCGTAGAAGAGGATCTGGCCGTTCAAATACACGCTCACCTCGTCGCTGAAACCGAGTCGAAGGCGTTTCACCCCCGCCTCCGTGGCGTTCACATGGAAGGAGGCCACGGTCGCGTATCGACGACGAATCTCCTTCGGAACCGTAACTTCCCTCCCAATCAGGACCAGGCCTGAGGGTGACGCCGCCACCACCGGCCAGGCATCGGCCCCACCCAGAGTCGCGGGCAGGTCCAGGACCGGCCCCTCCGCGGGAGCAAAGGCCGGCGAGAATCGGAAACGGGTCACGAGGCCGTGCAGAGGGGCCACGGGAGTCTGGCTCAGCTTGGAGAAATCGTAGTCAACCTCTCCCGGCCGGACCACCACTTTGGCGAAGCTCGAGGGCGGCTCCACCTCCCCGTTGATGTTGGCGCCAAGAAATGATCGCAGAGCCAGCGCGCCCGAAGCAGGGACCCTGTCCGTGCGCTTCGCCTCGATGCAGCGGGAGATCCGAAGGTTGCGCTCCGACTCTCCTCACGCGCTGCGGGCTTCCCTTTACGAGACCCTGATCCATCTCGCCCGGAGCTACACCCACAAAACCGGCGCGACGGTGCGAGAGAACGCCACCGCGGTGAAGCTCCGTCAGTTGATCGAGCGCCACTTCCACGAAAGCCACCAGCCCGCGGAGTACGCCCGCCGTCTTCGGATCACCGTGGGCCATCTCAATCAGCTCTCCCGGCGGCATCTGGGGCGGGCGGTGGGTGTCGTCATTCGCGAGCGGGTGGTTCTGGAGGCCAAACGGCAACTCCTCCACACCGACCGCTCGGCCGCCGAGGTGGCCTACGCCTTGGGGTTCAAGGACCCCACCTACTTCGCTCGGTTCTTCCGCCGAGGGACCGGCATGTCGCCGTCAAAGTTCCGGGCGACAAGCGTGCGGTAAGGGCCGAGGCTGCTAGGCGGCTTTGAGGCGCTCCATGATGGCGGCCGCGCATTCGCGGGTGCCGAGGCTCCCGCCCACGTCAACCGTGGTCTGCCCCGCCCTCACGACCTCGCCCACCGCGGCATCGATGCGTGCCGACTCCGCGTTCCAACCGAGATGGCCGAGCATCATTGAGGCGGTGGCGATGGCCCCGATGGGATTCGCGATGTTCTTCCCGGCGAGGGGCGGGGATGAGCCGTGGACCGGTTCGAAGAGAGAGACCTTCCCCGGATGGATGTTGCCGGAAGCCGCCATCCCGAGACCGCCCTGGAGACCGGCCGCGATATCGGTGACGATGTCGCCGAACATGTTCGAGGTCACGATCACCTCGAACTGTTTCGGATCGCGGACAAGTTGGAGCGAGAGGTTGTCCACGTACATGTGCGACGCGGTGATCTCGGGAAACTCGGTCTTCACGGCCTTGAAAACCCGCTGCCAGAGGTCGTGGGCGTGGATCAGAACATTCGACTTGTCCGACATCAACACCTTCTTGCGGCCGGTCGCGCGCGCGAACTCAAAGCCATGGCGGATGATCCGCTCGACCCCCTTGCGGGTATTGAGGTCGATATCGGTCGCGACTTCGTCAGGCGTGCCCTTCTTGAAATTCCCGCCCATCATCACGTAGAGACCTTCGGTGTTCTCCCGAAAAACCACGAAGTCCACATCCTTGGGCTCCGTGTTCCTCAGGGGGCACAGGCGCGCATCGAGAAGCTTCACCGGGCGATGGTTCACGTAGAGGTCGAGGCCGAAACGCATCCCCAGCAAGATGTCGGCCGCGTGCTTGTTGTCGGGAACCCGCGGATCGCCCATGGCGCCAAGCAGGATCGCGTCGAAGCTCTCCGCCAGCATCCTGAGCCCGTCCGCGGGCAGGGTCACGCCGGTCTTCAGATACGCGTCGGCGCCCCAGTCGAAATGGGTGAGGGTGATCTTTTTTCCCGATGCCAAAGCCACCGCGTCAAGGGCCCCGCAGGCTTCGCGGATCACCTCCACCCCGATCCCGTCGCCGGGGACGACCGCGATTCTCAGATCCTTCATAGCTATCTGACGAAGTGCATGATCCACGCGCCCACCATCGTGGATCCGAGAAAGGCCGCGAACATCTTGGCCGCGGATATTGCGCGCTCCCGCGGCGTGTCCTCAGAGAGCGTACCCATGGCCACGGAGGTCAAGCCCGAAAAGAGGATCAGGGCCACCAGGTGCGAATCGAGAAGCGCCATTCGTCCTACTTCTTTCGGCCCATGGCGACGTCGAAGGCATCGAGAGTGACCAGGATGTTCAGCAACCCCGCGACTTCGGTGAACGTGCTGCCGTACTCAAAAGTGCTTCGGGTGATGAGGTCGGGACTCTGTCCAAATCCGAGGAATTGAGCCAGGAAATAGGGAGCTCCCACCAGGACCTGGGCGGTGCTGCGCACCAGGGCCAGGGGGTCGTCGAATCCGATATGGAACTGGAGACGCGCGCCATAGAGGACGCCCAGGCAGAAGAGCCCGAGCGTGCAGACGAAGTAGACCGCGGCCCGGCCGCGGGTGCGGACCAGGGCATGGCCGGCGCCGGGCATGACCAGGCCGGCAAGTCCGACGAACCAGGGGAACAAGGATCCAGCGTTCAATTGCAGTGAGCGTTCGTGAACATGAGGAGGGGGAGTTCGTCCGGGCTAGTCCTCGGGACTGCCTTCCTTCTCGAGGGGCGTCTCATCGAGCGATCCCATGTCGCCCTCCTTGTGCATGTACTTGATCGCGTGCTTCATGACCAGGAGGTTGGGCGCGCCACGGCGGTGAAGCTTGATGGCGTTGTCGTCGTACCACTCGATGACGCCGTTCAGCACTTCGCCGTCCATGGTCACCACCACCATGGGCGTCTTCCCGCTCATCTGCTTGACGAAATAGAAGGCCTCGGCCGCGGTCTCTGCGGGCGGCGCTTTCTTGCGGTTACTGGACACGGCCTGACGAGCCGCCGACATGTCCGAGCGAATCAGCTTCCGATTGATCGACATTAGGCGGACAGTTTAGCAGCGGCGTTCAAACGATGAAGTTCTTTCGCGGCATCCAGGATGGCGTCGGCGATCCTTCGCTTGGGGGCCTTGTCGATCTTGACCACTCGTCCGTCGGCGAAGAGCAGGTGCACTTCGTTCTCGTCCGAAGAGAAGCCGATGTCGGGGCGGGAGACGTCGTTCGCCACGAACAGATCCGCCTTCTTCCGCTTCAATTTGTCCTGGCCGTAGGCGACCACGTCGTGGGTCTCCGCCGCAAAGCCGATCAGAACCTGGTCCGCGCGCTTGCTCTGGCCGAGGGCGGCCAGGATGTCGTCATTGCGGACGAGGGAAATCTGCATGGTCTCACGGCCCTTCTTGATTTTGTGCTCGGCCGCGGTCTCCACCCGATAATCGGCGACCGCCGCCGACATGATGACCACATCCGCATTATCGAGAGCCTCCTCCATCGCCCGCTTCATCTGGGTCGCGGACTCCACGTTGACTACGCTCACTCCGTCGGGCTTCGACAGCGCGACCGGCCCGCTCACCAGGGTCACCGAGGCGCCCCGGTCTCGCGCGGCCTCGGCCAGCGCATACCCCATCTTCCCCGACGAGCGGTTCGCGATATACCGCACCGGGTCGATCTTCTCCTGGGTGGGTCCTGCGCTCACCAGCACCCGCAGCCGGGCCAGATCCTTGTAGGGATCGAGGACCTTCAAAGCCGCAGACACGACCTCGGCAGGTTCGGCGAGCCGGCCTTCGCCCACCCAGCCGCAGGCGAGGTCGCCGGAAGACGGCTCCACGACGTGAACGCCCCGCGTCCTGAGAATGTCCAGGTTCTCGCGAACCGAGGCGCTGTTCCACATATTGACGTTCATGGCCGGAGCGATCAGTACCGGTCCGGTAAAGGCGAGAGCGGTGGTTGACAGAGCGTCGTCAGCCATCCCCTGAGCCAGCTTCGCGATGACATTCGCGGTGCACGGAGCGATGACGAAGATATCCGCCTGGTCGGCGTAGTCGATGTGAAGGATCGAACCGTTTTCGCCCAGCGGCTGGGCGTCGGTAAGTACCGCCCCTTTGGAGAGCGTTTCGAAAGTGAGCGGACCCACGAACTCGGTGGCCATCCGGGTCATCACCACGCGCACGCGATGGCCGGCTTTATCGAAAAGCCTCAGGACCTCACAGGCTTTGTACGCCGCGATTCCGCCCGTGACGCCGAGAAGAATGCTGGCCATGGACGATGAGCCTCTTTTGAAATTCAAAAGCCGGTTTCGACGCCCTGAAGGCGCCGAAACCGCGGGAAACGGATTAGTCGATATTCGTGACGCGAGGCGGTTCCTGCTTCATTTCCCAGGAAACGGCCCCGGCCAGAACTTCCTCGATGGCCACGCGGGTGGGCTTGTAGCTGGTGGTGAGGACGCGGGGCTTGGCCCCGGCCTGGAGTTGCTTCGCGCGTTGGGCGGCCACGATGATGAAGCGGAACTTGCTGTCGATTTCTTTGGGGAGGATGAGATGCTTCATTGGCCTGTCGTTGATAAAGGGCTTCGGGGTAGCGGGGTTTGGCAATTGTTTCTTTCGTTCGGGGAACCCTCGCGGAGAAACCGCAGGGTGAGCCCGCCCATGTTCAATCGCGAAGTATAGCGGATCCAGGCGTTTGGCCCTTGACCGACGAGGCGCGCTCCGCTTCGATGATCTCTCGGACCTGCCGAACCGTGTCCCCGAGTTCATCGTTGACCACTACATAGCGGAACTCAGAGCAGCGCGCTACCTCGCGCTCCGCGTTGGCGATGCGAACCGCAAGGGCCTGCGCCGAATCGGTTCCACGACCGCGAAGCCGGGCCTTGAGCACCTCGATCGACGGAGGCTTCAGGAAAACTGTGAGCGCCGAGGGGTGAGAGCGCAGCACCTGCTCCGCACCCTGAACATCGATGTCCAGGACCAGATCATGGCCCATCGACCGGGCCCGCTCTATCTCCGTCCTCGAGGTGCCATACAGGTTCCCATGCACTTCCGCCCACTCCAGAAAGGCATCGCGGGCGGCCATCGCCTTGAACTCATCTTGGGTCACAAAGAAGTATTCACGGCCATTCTGCTCGCCCTTCCTGGGCGCCCGGGTCGAGTGCGAGATCGAGAAGAGAAGGCGTGGCACCTCGGCGAAGACCCGAGCCAGCACGGTTGACTTGCCGCCGCCCGATGGAGCGGCCACCACGATGAGCAAAGGCTCGCTCAAACCGCTGGATCCTCTCTGAACTGCAGGTCGTGCAGCCGGGCGTAGATCCCGTTCTTGGCCAGCAGTTCGTCGTGCCGGCCTTCCTCCCGGATCTCGCCTTTTTCCAGGACCAGAATGCGATCAGCCCGGCGCACCGTGGCCAGACGATGAGCGACCACCAGGGTGGTCCGGCCCTTCATCAGGTTGAACAGCGCCTGCTGGACCAGGCTCTCCGACTCCGTGTCAAGCGCGGATGTGGCCTCGTCGAGAATCAGAATCGGCGGATCCTTGAGCAGGGCACGGGCAATGGCGATCCGCTGCTTCTGTCCCCCGGAAAGCCGCGAGCCCCTTTCGCCGATCACGGTGTCGTAACGGCGGGGCAGGTCGAGAATGAAGTCGTGCGCGAAGGCGGCACGCGCGGCGCTCTCCACCAGGGAGCCTTCCACTCCGGCGAGGCCGTACGCGATGTTCGCGCGAACGGTGTCGTTGAAAAGTATGGTTTCCTGCTTGACCAGGCCGATCTGCCGGCGCAGGCTTTCGAGGGTCACATCGCGAATGTCCACCCCGTCCACCCGGATGGAACCGCCGGTGACGTTGTAGAAACGCGGAAGAAGATTCAGGAGAGAGGTCTTGCCCGAGCCGCTCATGCCCACGATGGCGACCACTTCCCCCTTGCGGGCGGTCAGAGAGGCTCCCATCAGGACTGGATTGGACCCGTCACCGTACTGAAAGGACACATTCCGATACTCGACCACGCCCTGGAAGGCGGCCAACGGCCGCGCACTCGGGGAGTCTTTGATCTCGCGATGGGTATCGAGAAGTTCGAAGGCGCGTTCCCCGGCGGCGAAGGCGCCCTGGAGGGCGGAGTTCACCTTCGATAGCCGCTTGATCGGCGTGTAGAGCGCGAACAGACCGGCCAGGAAAGAAGTGAAGGAGCCCACGGTCATGTGGCCTTTCGCGATGGCCCAAGTGCCGTACCCGAGAACCACCACCACGGACAGGCCGCCCACCGCTTCCATCAGGGGTGGGAGAAACGCGGTGGTGCGGGTCATGCGGAGGGTCACGCCCTGCAAGCGCTCGAGAGCCTTCTCGAATCGCGCCCTCTCGAACGTCTCCATTCCGAACGCCTTGACCACCCGGAATCCTGAGAAGGTCTCCTGAAGAATGTTCGAAATGTCCTTCCAACGCCGCATGGAGCTTTCGTTCGACGAACGCAGGCGCCGCCCCAGCCTGATCAGAGGGGTGAAGGCAAGAGGCATGAGGACGAGAGCGATGAGGGCCAGCCGCCAGTCGTGGTAGAAAAGCAGCAGCACGAGGCCGACCACGGTCAGCCCCTCCTTGAGCAGGTCGCCCGCGATCTCGCCCAGCGCGGTCTGGATCCGCTCGATATCGGTGGTGAGATGGCTCATCAGGGAGCCAGTCGTGCGCTTCGCGAAGAAGTCGAACGACTGGTCCAGGATGTGGGCGTAGATCGCGCGGCGAAGGTCGAAGACCGCCTTAAGGCCGGCCTCGGAAAGGAGAGTGGTTGCGAAGTAGGCGCCCAGGCCCTTGATCGCATACAGGCTGACGATGGCGACGGCCACGTCGCGGAACCCGATATTCCGGATCAGAACATCGTCGAAGATCAGCTTGATCATGTAGACCAGGCCGGCGTTCGACAGTCCGTAGAGGACGGTCGCGAGCCACCCGAGAAAGATCAGGGTCTTGTGAGGTTTCGCGTAGCTGAGCAGGCGGCGGGCCAGCTGAACCGATGTGGCCCGAGGCCTTGACGACGGGACCGCGGGCGCCCGATGGGCGTCCAGGCCAGCGGCGTCGCTCAAGGGGGCTTCGCCGTCCGGGGACAACCCTCCCGGCAACTCGTCTGACGACACTCGGTGGAGGACTTCGGTCAATGCGATGGTCCGACAGTTTAGTTGGGGAGAGGTGTTTTCCTGTACGATCTTTCGCGTGATGAAACTCACGCTGACCGGCGCCGCCTTGGGCCTCACCCTTGCCCTGCCCGCCTGTTACGACTTCCACACGGTGGGCCCCGAGGATCCGCCGCCCCTCAAGTCGCCCCTGACCACCTCAGTCGCGGTGTTGTACCAACAGCCGGTCGGCTGCGTGAACACCACCTCGCGGTGCGATGGGCCGGTCACTTTTCAAACCAGCTGGCTGCGGGCCGGCGATTACGTCACGCTGCAGCAGTCCTCCCCCCACACCTGGGTAGCGACGATCAGGGACGTGCCCGTCAACTTCCCCGGCGTCGACCCGTACCGCGTTTATGCGGTCGATCCCTATCTTCTGGACACCCCAACCGCAGGAATCTCCGCGGATCGCCTGACCGTCGGAGGCGAACGCATCGTGAAGATCGATAACCCCGGAGGCACGCGGGAGCAGGGCCTGATCTTCATCGACGCCAACGGCAAGGGCCGCACACCGCAATAGAGCCTGGCTGAGAACGCGCCCCGCCGAAGGCGAGCCGGCGGTCGGACTGGGTCACCCGGTCATCGCCAAGTGAATCACGGACTCCGGCGGTGACGGTCCCAAGAAACCCACCACCGTCATCGCGAGTCGGTTAGCGCTGCCGCCTCAGAATAGCGACTGCGCGCGCGGCGCTGGCCGCCACCTGCTGATCGCGATCGCGGACGAGCGGCTCGATGGCGGAGAGCGCATCGACCACACCGACATTCGCGAGGGCGTCACACAGGCCGGCACGGATGCGCGCGTCAGGTTCGCGAAGGTAATCGAGCACTTCGGGAAGGGCGCGGTTCCCGAACTCCTCCACATAAGCTCGTGATTGTCGGAACAGATCCCTTGATCCGCCCAGTCCCATGACCACGGTATCGATGAACGGGCGATCCCCAAAAAGAAAGATCGCAAAGGCATAAGCGGCCCGGACCTCTTCGTTCTTCTCCCTCTGGAACGCCCGCTTGAACCTTGCCTCGTTCCCGGTATCGCCGAGACGAGCCAGGCCTTCGATGCCGGCTCGTCGCCGACTCGCCTCGGGCTGGAGGGCCTCGCGCTGGAAGAGAGGACGATCCTCCGGCAGGGCGAGTTGGGCGAGCGCACTGAGGGCCAGTATCCCGTCGGTCGAGTCCGGGGACGTCCCAAAAAGCCTGCGCAATCCCGCCGCCGCCTCGGCCACTCTCAGCCGGCCAAGACCGGCGATGGCGCGACGCCTCACCGAAGACGACGGGTCCCCAATCAGGGGCGACAGCGCCTCTCCATCCGCGGACGTGCCCACCTTGACCAGGGCGGTGACCGCGGCCGCCCGCACGTTGGTGGTCACGTCGCCGAGCGCCCCCAAAAGGTCCACCGCGACCTCGGTGCCGCCCAGAATCCCGATGGCTTCGGCGGCTGATTCGCGGACATCCGGATCCGAGTCCTTGAGCAGACCGGCCAGAGACCGATAGACCTGCAGGTCGACCGGAGTCAGCACCATGGGCTCGGGCTTGTCCCGCCCGTCCGAGAAAATCGAAAGAAACTTGGAGGCGCGGGGACGATCCCTGCGGGTGTAGATCTCCACCACACCGTCAATCGCCTCGGATCTCAAGCGAGACATTGAATCGGCCATGAACACCACCATCGAGGGAACACCCGCCAGCTCCCGCAGGGACGCAATGCCGCGGAGTACGGCCAGCCGAACCTCGGCATCGGGATCGCGCACCAGGGCGGCGAGTCGCGGGAGGGCGTCCGGGCTCTTCGACTTGCCGAGGTCGGTGGCAGTCCGGCGCCTGACCGCCGGGTTCTCGCTCTTCAGGCCATCCACCGGCCCTTCCTGCAAGAGCTCGGCCGAAAAGACCGGTCCTGCGTCCAAAGCGCACAAGGCCAGAGCGACGAGAGACACGCCCAGAGCCTGGCGAGCAATCCCCCATCCGTGTAAAAACATCTGATTCATCGCATCTCTCCTCTCGCTGTCCCACAATCTGGACGAAGGATATCGGAGCTTGCCAATTCCCACGCCGGACGGGAACGTTCAGCGTGTTTGGGCCGCCGCGTCGGGTAAACACGAGGGGTGTAGGAGAATGATGAGATGTTGAGATTAGCCCTCGGGCTCGCCGCCTTTTCAGTCCTCGGAAGCGATGCCCAAAAAGCCTCCGCGGCCACGCCGCTGGTTCAGATCCCCTCCGACGTCGCCCTCTTTCCTCTCGAAGATTTGAAACCGGGGATGAAAGGCGTGGGCCGGACGGTGTTCGCCAATCAGAAGATCGAGACGTTCGACGTCGAGATCATCGGGGCCCTCGAGAACTCGGCCCCCAAGCAGACCATGGTGATGGCGCGCCTCACCGGCGGACCCCTCGCCAATACCGGGGTCATCGCGGGCATGAGCGGCTCGCCGGTGTACATCGACGGCAAGCTGCTGGGCGCGGTCGCTTTCGGCTTCGGTTTCTCGAAGGAGGCGATCGCCGGGATTACGCCGTACGTGGAGATGACCGGCTTCTCGCGGTTGAACGACGATGCCCTCCGGGTCTCGGCGTCGTCCGGCGACGCCGGGCTTCGTCCTATTCCTCTTCGAATGTCCGGCCTGCCCATGCCTCTCGATCCCCAAACCCTGGTCACGAGGTTCACCGAGGCCCTGAACGCAGTGGGCGCCTCAGCGTCGAAGTCACCCGCCGGTCTGTCGGGACTCAGCCCCTTGCCTATTCCCCTCTCCGTGTCCGGGCTGTCCGGGGCGGCCTTCGACGTGGCGAAGGGTCTTTTCTCGAAGATGGGTTTCACACCCGTGCAAGCTCCTGCCCGGGGCAAGGCTCCCGGGGCGCTCCCGCCGCTCGCGCCTGGATCACCGGTCGCGATTTCCCTGATTCAAGGTGACTTCGATTTCTCGGCCACCGGCACGGTCACGCACATCGACCAGGACGCGGTCTACGCCTTCGGGCATCCCTTTTTCGGCATCGGGCCGATCGACTTCCCGATGCGTCAGGCCTGGGTATACGACGTGTTTCCGAGCCTGAATCAGTCGTTCAAGATCGCGAGCGCTCACGAAACCATCGGCCGCTTCCAGCAGGACCGCGCCACCGGCATCTCGGGAAAGCTCGGTCCCGGCCCCCGGATGATTCCCGTGAAGCTGACGCTCCAGAACCGACCGGGAGCCCGACAGGAGTACTCGTTCTCGGTTGTGCAAAACGACCTCTTCACGGCCCTGACCGTGTACGCGAGCGTCCTCTCCGTGCTTCAGAGCCAGGAGCGCGTGGCCGGGCCCTCGACCGTCACCCTCGACGCGACCGTGAACTTCACCAGCATTCCGCCCATGAGATTGCAAGACCAGTTCGCGGAAGGGCAGCCAGGAGCCATGGCCGCGGGGCTCGTGGGCGCGGCCATTTCCTTCGTGATGAACAACGAGTTCCGCCGCGTCAGTCTCGATTCGGTATCCGTCAATCTCATCGCGAAAGAGGCGCAGGAAACCGCGGCCATCGACCGGGCCTGGCTGGAGAATGACGGCCCGGTCCATCCCGGCGACACCGTGCCCATCAAGGTCGCGCTGAGGACTTTCCGCGGCGAAGAGGTGGTGATTCCGATCTCGGTGGACGTTCCCGCGGGGTCGACGCCTGGGCGCTACGTGTTGAACGTGTCGGACGGCGCCGCTCTCTCGCTCTCCGAACAGCGGGAAATGCGACAGGCCTTCGTGCCCCGCAGCCTTGACCAGATCGTGCGTGCGGTGAACTCGATTCGGAAGAGCACGCAGATCTACGTGCGACTGCAACGCTTCGAAGAGGGCGCCGCGGTCTCCGGAACACTGCTCCCGGGCCTCCCCCCCTCGATGATGCAGGTTCTGGGCAAGAGCGAAGGCGGCGAACCGGTGGTTCGAACCGCCACCACCGTGGTCTGGGATGGTCAGCAGCCGGTCGATTACTCCATAAAAGGCGCGCGGATTCTGGCCCTTCAGATCGAGCGATAACCCAAGGATTTCATGCCCTCTAGATTTCGTGCCACCCTGGCCCTCGGCGTTCTCGCCACCTCGGCCCTGGCCGTGCAACCCCAGTTCCTCAAGATCTCGACCATGCGCGATTTTCTGGAAGGAGAGGTCAAGGGGCTGTCCATCGACTCCGCGGGGCGGTTATCGCTCGCTCCCATCGCGGCCCCAGGCCCCGATCTCGGAGCACCGGCGGTGTGGGCCATTGCCGCCGATGCCCAGGGCGTTCTCTACGCGGGGACCGGTCACGCCGGCCGGATCCTGAAAATCGACAACCGGACCACGCAAACGTTCTTCGACGCGGCCGAAGGAGAGATTCAGGCCTTGGCGATGGGCTCGGACGGACGGCTCTACGCGGCCTCGAACCCTGAAGGCAAGGTTTATGCAATCGACAAGACGGGCAAGGGCACGGTCTTTTTCGACCCGGAGGAGCGCTATATCTGGGCCCTCGCTTTCGATAGCCAGGGCCGGCTCTGGGTCACCACGGGCGGTGAGGGCAAGGTCTATCGCGTCGATTCCAAAGGTCAGGGCGTATCCGTCTTCAGCAGCCAGGACACTCACGTGACTTCGATCGCGATGGGTCAGGGCGGCGAGGTGTTCGCGGGTAGTTCTCCCTCGGGACTGGTGTACGTGATCGATGCGAAGGACAACGTCCGCGTCCTCCACGACTCCAATTACCGTGAAGTGAAGGCACTGCTCCCAATGCCAAATGGATCGGTCTACGTGGCCCTCGTGGACGGCCGCACCGAGATCCCGGCCCCCCGCCCCTCGCCCTCCCCGTCTCCGGGCGCCACCCCCGGATCGGAGACCGCGACGGCGTCCACCTCCATAGAAGTGTTCGCCTTCCCCACCTCGGGCGGGCGCGAGACTGCTCCGCGAGGCGGTTCCGGGCCCCCGCGCGGGGCCATCGTGCTGGTGAGCGCCCTCGGCGACTCCGATCAGCTCTGGAGCGGTGACGAATCGCCCTTCTTTCTCTTCAAGCGGGGCGATGCCGTTCTCTTCGGCACCGGCTCCCAGGGCCGCATTTATGAGGTCCGCGACGACCGCACCTACACCCTGGTGCGAAGCATGCCCCAGGAACAGCTCACGGCCGCGGTGGCGCTTCCCAGCGGCGAGATGGCGATCGCCTCGTCGAACCCCGGCAAACTCCAGTACCTGCAGACGAAGCGCGAAGATAAAGGTGTTTTCACCTCGGCCACCAAGGACTTCGACAACGTCTCCCAGGTGGGCGCGCTCGAGGTCAGCACATCGTCGACCTCGGTCACCTACGAAATCCGGACCGGCAACGCTTCCGACCCCGACAACACGTGGAGCAACTGGGAGCCGGTCATGCCGGGCAAAGCGCCCCCGAAGTCCCCCCAGGCGCGCTTCGCCCAGATCCGCGCCACCCTCGCGAACGCGAGCGACCAAGCCTCCCTCTCCTGGCTGCAACTTGCCTACGTGCAGCGGAACATCCGCCCGCTGGTTCGCGAGTTGACTCTTTATCCCGCCGGCGACGCCTTCCAGCGGGGCAACGCCAGCAGCTCGGCCGAGCCGGAAATTGCGGGCCTCGAAACCGGCGCGCCGGAACTCAAACCTCCCGTGGCCACCGCCGGCCGCTCGACCGACGCCCCCAGCCTGGGGCGCAAAGTGTTTTTTCACTCCTTGCGCACCGTGACCTGGAGGGCCGAAGACGCGAACGGCGACGCCCTGACCTACGATGTCCTCTATCGGCCGGAGAGCGCCCCAACCTTCAACAAACTACGCGACGGTCTTGATGACCCGATCTTCACCTGGGACACCGCCACCGTGCCCTCGGGCCGATACGTGCTGCGCGTGGTGGCCCGCGATCAAGGCGCGAATCCCGCGGGCCGGGGCCTGTCCTACGAGAAGGACACCGAGGTCTTTGAGGTGGATAATGATGCTCCCACCATCACCGCCTCGGTGAACGGAGCCACCGCCAAGGTCGTGGTCACGGACGCCATCAACGCCATCCGAAAGGCGGAATGGGCGAAGGAGGCCGGAACCTGGACGGACCTGACCCCACTCGACGGCCTGGCCGACTCGAGAGAAGAGACGTTCGAGATCCGCATCGACGCCCCCCTTCCCTCCGCCATCGTCATTCGAGCCACGGACGCCTTCGGCAACGTGGCAGTGACGAGGGTCCCCGTTCGCAAGTAAACGGGGGCGGGGCGAAAGCAAAAAGAAAAGCGGCGGTCATTGAACCGCCGCTCTCGCGCGAACTCGAGTTTGGTGCCGGAGGCGGGATTTGAACCCGCACGGATTTCTCCACACGCCCCTCAAACGTGCGTGTCTGCCAGTTCCACCACTCCGGCTTGAACCAAACTGCAACCCTGTTCAGGGGTTGCCTGCAGACGACCCAGGGGACCTATATCCCCCGTGAGGGACGCGAAGGATACCTTCAATAGCCGCGGAGCCGCAACGTGCTTTAGCAGAGCCGGACCGCGGTTGGCCGTGACGCTGGGAAGAAAACCCCCCCACCGTCATCGCGAGTCGGTTCACGGACTACGCCCGTGAATTTTGGGGAGAAACCCACCATCGTCATCGCGAAGGACCCGGAGTTCTTCCACGGACTGAGGCGATCTCGGCGAGGCCGCGAGATTGCTTCACTCCCCGAAGATACGACGGGTCGTTGCTGAGAAACACGTTCGAAAACGGCCCATTTTCAGGCCTTTCCAGTCACTGTCTAAATGAACGGGACGAAGCAGTCTCGGCGTGACGCCGAGATCGCTTCAGTCCGAGACGAACTTCGGGTCCTTCGCGATGACGGTGGTTTCTCCCAAGAATCACGGACGCAGTCCGCCCACGGCTCGCAATGACGGAAAGGGCCTGAAATTGGCCGTATTCAAAAGGGGTTTCTTAGCAAGGCGCCCTTGACCCTCGCCATCCCACCGCGGTGGGGGGAGGGGATGCCCAACGTCTAGCGCGAAGCGGCGGCGCGCTTGGTGGCCGTTTCGGAGATGTAGCGCTGCGGGTCCTTCAGGAGCATGCGGGAGAGCGGGATGCTGTCAATCGCCCTCTTGAGCTGAGGATCAAGCGTATACAACCGGCGGCGGGCCTCGCCCTCTCCGAAGACCTGGCGCATCGTCTCTTCCAGAATCTCCGCCTCGATCTCGGCTCGATCCGCCTCGAAGTCCTTCTGGTCGAACGAGAACTTCTCGGCCTTCAGGAACTCCACGAACTCTTCCACCACCTGCGGGGTCACCTTGAAGTCCTTGCGGATCAGGCGGACCTTGTCGTTCCCGACGCTGGCGCGGGACCCAGCACCCTCCACCGCGGTTGCCTGAGCGACATCCGCCGATTCAAAGTGCCGGGCGAAATTTACGAAGGCCTGACGTCCCTGAAGATTCGCCACCACCGGCCCCACCTTCGCGGGTTCGATGCAGATGTCGGGGGCGACGCCGTCGCCGCCAAAGACTCGGCGACCGGCATCGGTCAGGCGCGGATCGGCGCCCTCCACGTCACAGCCGCTCCGTTCCTTGGGCGCTTGATAGTCCTCAAGGGCGGTGTTGCCGCCGTATTCGCGCTGAATCGATCGACCGGAGGGCGTGTAATAGCGGGCGGTGGTCAGGCTGAGGGCGTAGCCACGCACGCTGCGCAGCGGCCAGATCGTTTGCACCAGACCCTTGCCGAACGTGCGCTCGCCCACGATGAGGCCCCGATCATGGTCCTGAATGGCGCCCGCCACGATCTCGGACGCCGACGCGGAGTGGCGCGAGGTCATCACCACCAGGGGCACCTCGGACCACGGAGAGTCGCTCTCGGTGATGTAACTCGACTCATCTCGCTTGAACCGGCCCTTCGTGTAGACGACCATCTGCCCCTTCTTGAGGAAGAGGTTCGGAACCGCGAAGGCCATGTCGAGAAGGCCGCCCGGATTATCCCGGATGTCGAGAACGTAGGAGGTGGCGCCCTGCCCCTTGAGCGTGCGCAAGGCTCGTTCCAGTTCTCGTTCGCAGCCGGGAGGCTCGCTCGGGCGACAGGCCGTGGTCTCGTTGAAGTCCACCAGCCGGATGTAGCCCACGTCCTTCGCGACCATGAACGAATAAGGCACGGAATGGAGGGGAATCTCGTCGCGCACCACCGTGAAATCGAGAGGCGTCACATAGCCCTCTCGTTCCAGCGTGATCCGCACCTGCGATCCCTTGGGGCCGCGCAAACGCTTGACCACCGCGTCGATATCCATGCCGCGGGCATCCTCGTTCTCGATGCCCACGATGATGTCCCCAGCGCGAATGCCCAGACGATGCGCAGGCGACCCCTCGAAGGGCGAGACCACCGTGATCCGGCCTTCAAGGGAGACGATGGTGATGCCGAGGCCGAAGTACGAGCCCTTCTGCTTCTCCTGCATCTGGGAGAACTCTTTCACCTCGAAAAAGTTGGAGTGGGGATCGAGAGTGCGCAGCATCTCGCGGATGGACGACGCCACCGGCTTCTCCGGATCGATCACTTCCACGTAGTTTGCCTCGATCGCGGCCAGGATCTCCGCATAGCGCTTGAGGTGCGTTTCATTGGTGTCCGCGGCGGCCTGGGCGCTGGCCCCCAGGGTCCCGCCCACCAAGGCGGAGATGCCGATCAACGCCACGCTTGCGAGTGTCGCTCTAACTGAACGGCTCATGCCATCACCTCGGTCATTTCCTTCGAAATCCCTGGAACGCCCAAACGGACCATAGAAGAGTTGATTATGTCCCGTCGGACCCGTCTACCGGAAGGGCTGGAGACCACTAATCCGCGAGGCCTAGCTTTAGCATCAAACCGGCGGCGGCAAGGCCTCGGCAGGGGGCACGTGATGGCTGCGCCACCAGAGCGCGAAGGCGAGTACGAAAAGGACCAGCGATGCGCCCACGATGAGGAGATGGTTCTGAACCCAGACGTCCAGGTTTTTCAGCCAGCCAATGGCGTCGTCGCCGTACTCCGCCCCCAGGATCGCCCAGATCACGTAGCGCAGGCCCCGGGCGAAGAACACGGTGACGACGAAGCGCCCCCGGGGCATGGCAAAGATCCCCGCCGCTAGAACGAATCCCTTGAACGGCATGGGCGGAGGAGACAGGGCGGGAATGGCGATGGCGAAAGCCCCGTACTTCGCCAACAGGCTCTCGGCCTTCAGGAGCTTGTGCGGAGAGACGAAACGCGTCGCCAGCCTTTCGCCTCCCCGCCTTCCGACTTCGTACAGAGCGAGGCATCCCACCATCGAACCCAGGGCGGTGGCGAGCACGAATTCCCAGGCGATGCCCGGGTCCTTGGCCGCGCCGGTGACGATCAGCAGATCGCTCACCTCGGGAAGCGAAACGAAGGACGAGTCGGCGGCCGCGACCAGAAACATCCCGAACCAGCCGAGTTTCGGAACGGCAACGTCCTGGATCCAGATGATCAGATCGTGCAAGGACGTCTACTCGCGGGGGAAGGTTTCGTTTGTCGAGGGGCCGGGCCGTGGATTACGCGGGCACGCGCCTTTGGGCGGGCTCAAGATGGACCGACTACTTCCCCGCAATCGAGAGGAGGACGATGTCGAACTTCAAGGTCGAGTTCGCGGGAATTGCCCCGTTCGCCTGGCTGCCGTACCCAAGGTTCGGGGGCACGGTCAATCGACGCGTGCCGCCCACGCGCATCCCAGGAAGGCCCTCGTCCCAACCCTTGATGACCGCTCCCGCGCCCACCCGGAAGGTGATCCTGCCGGCATCAAACTGGCTTCCGTTCGTGAGCGTGCCCACATACGTGACGGTGACGGTGTCCCCGTTCACCACCGTGGGCCCGGTCCCGACAACGGGGTCCTCGATTCCAAGGGTGCCGTCAGAGGGCGACGTGGATCCGCAAGCGGGCAGGAAAACGGCGAGGGCGAGGGCGGACATCAGTCCGAGGAAGTTCTTGGTCAGTTTCATAGGCCGGCGGAGTCTAAAGCGTGCTCGACGGAGACGCCGAATCCTGAGAGGCGGCAAGCCGGGGCCCAGGCGATTGAAAAGAAGCATCGTCCGCGCTCACGGACGCCCAACGCTCATCGCGATGCGCCCGAAGTTCTGGCGGGGACTGAAGCGATCTCGGCGACGGAGAAACCCGCCTAGCACCTCTCCCGCTCGGACTCCGCGAGTTCGTGGGCCACTTCATCGGCGAGACGAGCGATCAGAGGATCGTGAGTCAGAGCCAGTCCCTCCTCCGCGAACTGCAAGGCCTCGCGGAAGCGCCGCGCCTCACGAAGGAGGCTGACCAGCGCCGGGTAGATAAGCGATGCGGCCCGCACATCCTTGGCGGCCTGAACGTCGAGCCGCGTTTGAAGCAGGGCGTCCAGCCGGCCGTCGGTGGTGGCGTCTGGATCCTTGGCGAGAGCCGAGTGTGCGCTCTTGCGGCTCACCGTCCTCGCGACCGTGGGCGCGTCCATGGTCCGAAGATATTCACGCAGCGCCAATTCGGTGCTGGGAAATGCGAGATCGCTCCACGGCAGCTCGTGGGGCGCAAATATCCGGACCTCAAGACTCTCGTCCCCCACGATCGGGACGCCCGCGAGCGTTCGAGCCGCGAACGTGACCACGACCACCTCGCTCTCACGAAATGAATAGGCCCCGAGGAGCCGGCCGATCTCGACGTCGAGGCCTACCTCTTCGCGAGCTTCCCGCCGAGCCGCCGCTTCCAGGGTCTCGCCGCGATCCACGAAGCCACCCGGATGAACCCAGAATCCGGCCCGCGGCTCGACCTCGCGGCGAAGCAAGACGATTCCGCCCTCGTACTCAACCACCGTTCCGGCCGCCACCTTGGGATTCAGATAAAAGATGAACGAGCACTGCGGGCAGATCAGCCGCTCAGGCTCGAATTCCTTCAAGCGTCTCTTGTGGAAGGCCGTCCCGCACCTCGGGCAGAACTTATAGCCGGGATCGCTCAGCACGCGGCCGAGCCTATCAGCGCGGCCCTTGCGGGATCGCGTTCGCTCCGTCGTGAACGTGCGACGTGGACGTACTCGGCCGTGGCGTTGATTGACCCAGGGACGGGTCCTTAAGGACGAGCACAAGAACGATCACGAATCACGAGGGCGTCCATCGGCTCTTGACCGCAAGCTCAAGGCCGGTGAAGTCGTTCATCGGCTGCGTCCTCCAGGAGCTGCTTCAAGGTTTCGAGGCGCGGGAGAGAACTCGGCGGCTTATCGACTACCTCGCGCCCTTCCCCCTGCTCGCTCTCCATCGGGCGACTACGTCTTCGCGGCGGAAATCCGGAACCGCTGTCGGGCCAAAGGCCTCCCCATCACCACCATCTTCCGTTGCCATCCTCGCGATGACGGACGTTCCGACGTCATTGCGAAGGACCCGAAGTTCTCGGAGGGACTGAAGCAATCTCGGCTGGAGCGCGATGACGGGACCCCGCGCGGGCCTCACGACTGGGACAATCGCGGAGTGCAGCCGGCCATCTACATCCTCACCAACCGATCCAACAAGGTTCTCTACGTCGGCGTTACTGCGAGCCTCGTTGCGCGGCTTTGGATCCATTCTGAGCACCTCAACCCCAAGGCTTTTTCGGCAAGGTACAACGCCACCAAGCTCGTCTACTACGAAGCGCACGTCTCTATGGAATCCGCCATCACAAGGGAGAAGCAACTCAAGGAAGGCTCGCGGGCGGCCAAGGTCCGACTCATCCAGCAGGCGAACCCACAGTGGCGTGACCTCGCAGACGATTTGCACAACTAATGCCGTCTTTGCGAAGGACCCGAAGTTCTCGCGGGGACTGAAGCAATCTCGGCGGGAGCGCGACGCCGAGATCGCTTCGTCGGGCGCATTTCGTCGGCCTCCTGCTGAGGACGACGGTCGAAAACACCACATATTGGGCACTTTTCGGAAATGCCGGCGTTCTCCCAAAAGTCACGGACGTAGTCCGTCCACGGCTCGCGATGACGGAGTAGGCAGGCGCCGTCGGCCTCCTGCTGAGAAACCCGTTTAAGAAAGCCCCATTTCAGGCGGTTTTCTGGAGCGGGGTTAGCTCGTACCCGAGACGGTGTGCGCGACGGTGAAGGGCCAGGATTGTGTTGTTCTGACTCTGGTTTTCGAGCGCAGCGAGTCCGGCTTCGAGGTAGGTCTGTCCACGGGTGAGGCCGCGATAGATGAACTTGGCCAGGAGGTGGGCCATGGCGGTGATTGCCTTCGGTGCTCCAAGCCGGGCACGAAGCCTACGGTAGCGATCACCGAGTGCGGATTTGGAGGACTGAAGAGACTGGGCGGCGAGCCGCAGGGCCACGGCGGCGGGTGATGGTCGAGGGAGTGATCTCGTCGAGAAGACGCGCCCGCCTGTGATCTTGTTGTTGGGCGACAGACCCAGCCACGAGGAGTAATGGTGCTCGTCAATGAAAGAGGCGCCCAGATTGATTCCGCACTCGGACACCGCAGTCTGTACGGTCATGGCGGATAGGCCGGGAACGATGGAGAAATCCACCCCCGTGACACGGGCGAGTTCTTGAGCCAGGTCGAAGTGGGGCTGATTCTTTCTCCGCTTCTGTGGGGGCAGGATGCGGATCTCATCGTTCTTGGAGGGAAAGCGTTTCATGAGTCCCTCGATGGCGAGGTCGCATTCGCGAATGCGCTCGTGAAGGAAATCGAAGGTCAAAAGCGCCTGAGAGAGAGCGAAGACATGCTGCTCGCGATAGTGGCCGCGGAGGGCTTCTGCAACTTCCTTGGGAGTGGCCTTGATGCCACCGACGGCCATCGCGGCCAGTTCTTCAGGATTCCGCTGTCCGGCCACGATGGCCCGAAGAATCCGCATTCCGCTGATCCCGGAGATGTCGCTCAACACCTTGTGCAGCTGGACGTTCATTTGTTCGAGATTCTTCTGCATCAGATGGATCTGTCTCGCGGCGTCCTGAACGAGATGCGATCGCATGCGCCAGTAGTCGCGAACCGGCTGCATCACTCGATCGGGGCGAAACGACGCGGAAAGCAGCCCGAAGCTGTGCAGCTTCTGAATCCAGGCGCCGTCCTGAACGTCCGTCTTGCGCCCCTTGGCATTCTTCACCTGGCGCGGATCGACCAGGATGACCTCGAAGCCGTGGTCCTCCAGAACCGCACACACCGGAATCCAGTAGACCCCTGTGGCCTCCATGGCCACGGTGTCGACCCCGCAGGCCTTGAGCCAGCGCGCCATTCGTTCCAACTCTGCGGTCACACAGCCGAAGCTCTCGACCGCGCGGGCCCCACGCCCCTCGGGCACGGCGACGTAGTGAACCCTCGAGCCGATATCGATGCCGGCAGCGTTTGGATTGACGACCTTGAGGCTTTGGCCGCTTTTGCTATTCTTCTTCATGGGTGGACTCCTCTATTTAATGTTGATGAAAGAGGGTCCCAGC
>JAENWE010000102.1 GCA_016650185.1 Vicinamibacteria bacterium
ATCAAGATGAGCAACTATGCCCTCTCCCCCAGAGAGCGCCGTGGTTAACTTACCGGCATTGCTTCTAGCCCGGACTATTCATGAGGGAATCTGGTGCGGGAGACAGGCGAATCCTGCCAAACGCCCACTTGACATCTCGGTCCCGCCTTCGGCATGATCTTTACCAAGGCGATCAAGTCCGCGCCGCACTCTCGAAGTTCCTCCCCCCGCGAGGATGAGACGAGGGCAAAGGGGTCACCAAGCCTCGGGCGAGTCGGGACGTTTTCTTTTTTCAAGCTGCGGACTTTGAGGCGGGGGACCGAGGTCCTCGGCTGTTTGAAGAGAGAAACGAACGTCATGACCCAAGCCAGCAAGCTGAAGCGAGTTATCCGCGCGCGCGCCGAGAAGACGGGCGAGAGCTACACGACGGCGAGGCGCCAAGTACTCGCGAGAACACCCCGAGTCTCGGCGTTGTCACGGCCGACGCCTTTGCCGGTTCAGTCCCCGCCGCCACCACCCATCGTTCGCGAGCCGCGCGTGCCGCGCGTGCCTCGGGGCGAACTATCCGATCGAACCGCCCGCAAGAGCACAGGGCACGGTCTCGAACATTGGTTCCTGGTGCTGGACAAGTTCGGTACGAAGAACCACACCAAAGCCGCCGAATTCCTGTACTCCGAGCACAAGGTCCAGGCCTGGCACGCGCAGATGATCACCGTGACCTGGGAGCGGCGGCGCGGACTGCGGCAGGAGAACCAAAGCTGCACCGGGACCTTCCAGGTCTCGGTCTCGCGTACGCTTCAAGCTCCGGTCGATTGGATCGCCGCCGTCCTCAACGGCCGAGAATCGCGTCACCGCTGGTTACAGGACGCGAGTCCGGCGCTGCGCAAAGCGCTCGAAGAGGCTTACGCGTCGGGGAAGTCGATGGAGGTGAAGAAGACGGGCTACGCGCGAATGCGTTACAAGTGGCTCTCATCGGTGGTCGAATTGCGGGTGACTGAAAAGGCGGGTGGCCACTGCAGCATGGTTGCCGACAGCTCGCATCTCCCCGACGCCGGGGCCGTCCCCGTTCGCCGCGAGGCCTTCTCTCGAGCGCTTGATCGCCTGAGAGAAATCGCTGCGGCCCAGAGCAGGGCTCCAATGCGCATCGAACCTGCAACGTGAGTCGGGCTCAATGAAGAGCGGCCGGCATCAGAAGCGAGTCAGTGACCCCCATCTGATCGTCCTTGACGGACTCGAACTCACCTGGGAGAAACGACATCCCCTCTTCTTCGACTGGCGGAAAGAGGTTAAGGGTGTTTCCGTTTCCGTCTGGAGGAGGCCCGGAAAGACGAAGGAGCTGATTCTGGATGTCCATTTCGCGGTCTTCGGAATCGACCGCTTCCCGAATCCGGATCAGTGGGATCAGGTCCTTGCGCTCGCGATCCGCTCTGCCATGACCGCCGGGTGGGACCCCGACTCCCGCGGCTCCTCTGTCCGGCACACCCCGGCTTGACCCGGACTATTCATGAGGAATCGTCGTAGGAGATTCCCTCATAAATGGTCCGGGTCAAAGGGTCCGGAAGCGGCGACCGGGTCGGGTCCGGTGGGGCGGCCCGCGAAGAAACCCCTTGCGACACAAGGCCCAATTCGGACCTTCCGTCCCTGCGAACTATGGACCGCCATCCGCCGTGACGTTTCGCAGAATCCACAACCGTCATCGCGAAGGCTCCCTCGTTCTGGGGGGCCTGAAACGGCAATGTCCGTGATCAGGGGATGACGGGCAGCGTCAACGTCGACGGATGCGTCCGGTCGTGGTGGATGCGCACCGCTGACTTCCGCCCTGTGGCCGACACCATCTCCAGTTCGCCGGTGTTTAGGTTGCGGGAGAAGTGCGGGAAGAAGGCAGCGCTTACGACCAGACGGAGCGAGTGCCCCTTTGCGAAGAGATTGCCGGTCATGAGGTTCTCGAAGGACAGGGTGTACACCTGACCGGGCTTGGGGAGTTTTCGCTTGGACCTTCCGTCGCGATAGCTCGCGCGGAGCACGTCGAGGCCGGGGCTCATCAGGTTCCAGGCGGTGCCGTCCGGAGCGACGTCGAAGAGCTTCAGCCACAAGTCGGTGTCGCGCCCGTCAGTGGAGACGTGGATCTTGCCGGTGATGGGTCCGAGCACCCGAGTGTCAGCCGCGAAGGGCTCGGTCTCGAACACCAGCAGGTCCTGGCGGCCGACCAGGGCCCGGTAATCGTGGGCTCCCGCCTCGGTCGCGAAGGGATCGGTCACGGGGTCGAGAGGGTTGGACACGAAAGCGCTCGACGAGGACTTGGATCTGGGGGCCTGTTTCGACAGGACTCTTCGGGGTCGGCAGGCTTCCTCTCCCAGATAGAGGGTCAGGGGACGCGCCGAAGGCGGCGGCCACGCGGACTCGTTCCGCCACACGTTCTCGCCCATCACGAAAAGACGGACGGGGGCCTCCGCCTCCTCGCCGTTCGCGATCCCCCGGACGTACCGGTCCATGAAGCGCAGGATGAGCGCGTCATAGTCGATCACCGCGGCCTCCCCGAAAACCCGCTCGCCGGAGCGGGCTTGCTGCGAGTGGTCGTTCATGGTCACCGCGCCGTGAGTCCAGGGTCCCAGCACAAGCTGAGTCCGAGGCTCCTCACCCCGGCGGGCGGCGACGAGCCCCAGGTAATTCGTGGTTGCCCCCTCCGGGCCGTAGGCCTCGTCGTGCCAGCCCGAGAGGTTCAGCACCGCCGCTTTCACGCGGTCGTACTTGCCGCGAATCTCCATCCAGTCCCACGCCGGATCTCCTGGCGGCCGCTTCATCCAGTCGAAGAGATACGGCGACACGTCGCGGAACTCGGGAAGGTCGGAGATCGGCAGGCGTCGCAGCACCGGTTCGCGGAGCGTCTTCCAGGCCGCTCGGGCTTCGGCAGAGGTTTTCGGGCCCTTAAGCCCCTTCTTCACTCGGATGTCGGGCGCTATGTTGTTCCAGATCCAGGCCATCCAGGACATGTCGAACAAGCCGCCGGAATAAATGAAGTTCCGGTGGGTGGAGAAGGTCATGGCGGGCGCCATTGCGCGCAGGTGCGGGGGTGACTCGACAGCAGTCAACCACTGCACCGCGCCCGGGTAAGAGAGGCCGAAGGTCCCGATGTTGCCGTCGGACCACGGCTGGGCCGCGGCCCACTCGATGGTGTCGTAACCGTCCTGGCCCTCGTGACGATAGGGCACGAACTCGCCATCGGAGCCAAAGCGGCCGCGCACGTCCTGAGCCACCACCGCGTAGCCCCGGGCGACCGCCGCCGCGATGGTCGAGTGGTCCTCGGTGGCGCGCTTTCGGTTGTAGGGCGTGCGGTAGACGAGGGCAGGGAACCGCCCCTCTCCCTCGGGCCGCATCACGTCGGCGCGTAGAACTGTCCCGTCGCGCATCCGGACCGCTACATCGCGGTCCATCACGGGCGGGGGCACGGCCACGAGCAGGAGCAGGGACAGGGAAATCATCGACGCGGGGTCTTTCTTGGGTGGAGGAGTATCCCAGGGATTGCCACGGGTCGTTCAGCGCATCGATCAACCACGCATCTTCCGCCCCAAACGGTTACGGATGTTGTCCGTGCCCCGCTGCCGACCAACCGGGCGGACATCGCCTCAGGCCTCGGCCAGGATCGGCGGGGTCGTCGTTGCGGTCTCGGCGAAATTGAGCCGACGTTTGAATTCCCTGCGAAGCAGAGTCATGTTGACCAGAAACTGCAAGGTCACGGCTGCGACGCCGACCTGCCAGACATGGAAGAGTTGGAAGCCGGGCCGCTGAGCCATGACGTAAGCAGGCACGGCGAAGATAACGAGGCGAAGCGCCGACGTGGCGAGCGACGGCAAGGTGTTTCCCATGCCTTGAAAAACGCTGGAACTTACGAAGACGAGCCCGGAGAACAGGAAGTTCCAACTGGTGATCCTCAGGTACTCGGAGCCAAAGGCCACGACTTTCGGGTCCGAGTTGAAGACGCGGAGCAGGGCCTCGGGTGCTATGTGGCACAAAGCAGTGAGGATGACCATCACCACCGAACTCATGGCCGCTCCGGCCCGGAACGCGCCGCGGACTCGGTCCCCCAGTTTCGCGCCGAAATTCTGTCCGACGACGGGGCCCGTGGCGAAGGCGATGGCGACGGTGGGGAGAAACAGGGATTGCATCAGCCGTGCCCCGATGCCGAAACCGGCCTGGGCGGCCGAGCCGAAAGGCCGGATGATGTCGTAGACCAGCATCACGTAGACCGACATCAGCGCGAACTCCCCGCCCGCTGGCACCCCGATCTTCAGCATGTCGAACCAAACCCGCGGCTCCGGCTCCCATTGATCGCGCCTGAACTTGATCGGGCTGGTTGCGCGGCCGAAGTACAGGGTCAGGGCGATACAGCCAAGACCCACCGCGATCAAAGAGGCGATGGCGGTTCCGGCGACACCCAGAGGATGGCCGGTGATCCAACCGAACATCAAGGTCGGAGCCAGGAGGATGTTGATGACCAGGGTGCCGATCTGGATGAGGGTCGGAATCTTCATGTCGCCCATCCCACGGAGGGCGGCGCCCATGGCCACGAGGGGGAACTGCAGGAAGAGGGCCGGTATGAACCAGTTCAAATACTGTTCCCCCTGGGCGGCGGTTGCGGCGTCGGCGGCCAGTCGTTCACAGTAAGCGTTGCGGAGGGAAAAGAAGACCACGCCGAAGATGAAGCCGGTGACGTTCGAAAGCACCAGCGACTGATTGAAGATTCGCTCGGCCTGGTCACGGTCCTTCCGCCCGAGCGCCTGGGCCACCAAAGATGTGGCCCCTACCCCCAGGGTTTGGGTCAAGGCGAGGACGAGGAACATCACCGTGCCCGCGAGGCTGACCCCCGCCACCGCCTCCTTTCCGAGCTTGCCCACGAAGTAGAGGTCGGCCAAGAAATACAACGTCTGAAACGCGGTGGACATGGCAATGAAACCGGCCAGCCGGACCACGTGGCCCGACACAGGTCCTTTGGTCATGTCGTTCATCGAGGGCGGAACACTACTCTGTTCCGGGATCCGGCGCCTTCCTTCGGGAGTAGGTCTCGACCCGATTCGTCCGGCTCTTCTGCCACCGACGGAACCTAGGGGCGATGGGGATCGTCTTACCAGCTAAGGCATCGTTCAATCGGTTGACGCCGCGGTCTCAAACACATCCGATTCCTGGAGATACTTCAATGCGCAAGATAGCGATCGTTCTGGCTGTGCTGGTGGTGGGAGGCGCGGGCGCTATGGCTTACTCCCGGTCGGTCAAGTCGGCCGACCCCGGGTTCAAAACGGTCCAGATCTCCCGAGGGGAGGTCGTGGAAAAGGCCCTGGCGGTGGGAGCCATCCGGCCCGACCAGGAGATTTCCGTGAAGAGCAAAATCTCCGGCATCGTCCGGAAGACCTACCGCGAGGTGGGTGACTATGTGCGGGCCGGCGAGCCCCTCTTCGAGATCCTGCCCGACCCGACGCCCTTGGAGCTGACCGAGGCCCGCCGTGAAGTGGAGAGCGCCACCAATGCCCATGATCAGGCCAAGCGCCGCTTCGATCGCCAGGACTCCTTGAAGAAACAGGGAATCATCTCCACCCAGGATTTCGACACCGCGCAGAAGGAACTGCAGGAAACCGAGAGCAAGCTGGGCCTCGGCCGCGAAAGGCTGGCGCTGGTGGAAAAGGGTCGGATCAAGACCGAGGGATTGAACGTGGAGTCGATCATCCGCGCCCCCGTGAGCGGCACCGTTCTCGAACTCGCGGTCCACGAGGGCGACCCGGTGGTGCCCCTGACGAGTTTCCAAGCGGGCACCGCTCTCGCGGTCATGGCGGACATGTCGACCCTGCTTTTCAAGGGAACGGTGGACGAGATCGACGTGGGCAAGCTCACCGAAGGCCTGCCCGCCAAGATCAAGATCGGCGCCCTCCCCGACGCCGTGGTGGAAGGAACCCTCTCCAAGATTTCGCCCAAGTCCAAAACCTCGGAGGGGGCCACCCTGTTCGATGTCGAGATCGACATCGTGGCGGCCAAGGGCGTGGTTCTGCGCGCCGGATACTCCGCGAACGCGGACATCGTGGTCAAGGAGAAGAAGGACGTCCTTTTGGTCCCCGAGCGGCTGGTGAAATTCGAGGGCGGCAAGGCCACGGTGGAGGTTCCGGGCGGGCTGGGGAAGGAGCCCACCACGCGCGAGATCAAGTACGGACTCTCTGACGGCATGAACGTCGAAGTGACGGACGGCCTCAAGGACAAGGACATGGTGGTCGAGCGCCCGCCGAAGAAGATCGAATGAACTCTCTCTCCTTCCTGAAGCAGATGGCGCATGACGTGCGCCATCAGAAGATGCGCACCGCCCTCACCGTCCTCGGAATCACCTGGGGCACGGTTTCGGTCGCCCTTCTGGTGGCGTTCGGCGAAGGCCTGGAGGCGAAGATCCGGCAGCAGCAGGCGGGTCTGGGCGAGAATATCGTCATTGCCTGGCCCTCTCGCACCTCCCTGCCCTATCAGGGTCTGGGTAAAGGCCGAAGGATCCGGGTCAACGATGAGGACATCCAAGCGCTTCGTCGCGAAATTCCTGAGGCCAATTTCTCGGGCGAATTCTCGCGGCAGAGTTCGTCGTTCAAGCGGGAGAAGGTGCGTCTCACTCCGGACATGTCGGCGAACTCTCCGATCTTCGCGGTCATGCGGAACGTCATTCCCGCCGCCGGGGGTCGCTACATCAACGACCTCGACATGGATCGCCGGCGCCGGGTGGTCTTCATCGGCAACAAGCTCAAGACCGATCTCTTCGGCGACGGGGAGGGGGTGGGGGAGACCATCATGATCGATAACACCCCGTTCCTGGTGGTCGGAGTCCTGCAGAAGAAGGGCCAGGACAGCAGCTACGGCGGACGCGACGAAGACAAGGCCTTCATCCCGGAGTCTTCCTACCGAGGCCTCTTCTCGGAACGGTACTACGAGAACGTCATCTTCCAGGCCAAAGACGCCCCCTCCACGCCGGTGGTGACCAAGAAGGTCTATGAGACTCTGGCCAGGCGGCACAAGTTCGACCCGACCGATAAAGAGGCGATCGCGATGTGGGATACCACCGAGGGCGCCAAGTTCTTCGCCATCTTCTTCGGAATCTTCCGGGGGTTCCTCGCCATCGTGGGATCGTTCACCCTGATCGTGGGCGGCATCGGGGTTTCGAACATCATGTATGTGGTTCTCGAGGAGAGGATGAAGGAGATCGGAATCAAGCTGGCCATCGGAGCCAAGCCTCGTTTCATTCAGACCCAGTTCCTGCTCGAGACCCTGACCATCACCGCCGTCGGCGGAGCCTTGGGCTTTCTGATCACCATTGGGGTGATGGCCGTCTTCCCGTATGCAGGCCTCGATGAATACGTGGGGACACCCAAGGCCTCGGCTCTGGTTCTGCTCTCCACCAGCGCGTTGCTGGGTCTCATCGGCTTCATCGCCGGCTATTTCCCGGCCCGCCGCGCGTCGATGCTCGACCCGGTCGTGGCCTTGAAGCTGGGCTAAGCGAAGACACCATGTTCTCTCTCATCAAGTCGGAGCTGAGCCTGGTCTGGAGCCTCTTCACCCAGGATGCCGGCCACAACCGCAAGCGCATGCTGCTGACCGTGGTGGCCATCGGATGGGGCACGCTGTCGATCGTCATGTTGCTCTCGTTTGGGGAAGGCATGAAGCGGGCGTTCCACAAGGGAACGCGCGGCATGGGCGAGAACATCGGCGTCCTGTGGCCCGGCTCGACCACCAGGGCCTACGGGGGGATGGGCTCGGGCCGTTCCATCTCCTTTCAGGACGACGATGGAGAGATGTTGCTCGCGCGCATCCCTTCCCTGGCCGCGGTGTCGCGGGAGTACTCAAGGCGTCGCGGTCTCACCGTGGGCGAGAAGACGGTCAACGCGAGGGTGCGCGGCGTGGATCCTTCGTTTGGCTGGATCCGGAATCACGTTCCCCAGCCCGGCGGCCGGTTCATCAACGAAGAAGACATCAGGCAGAAACGCCGGGTCATCTTCCTCGGCGAGGAGCTGGCTTGGGACCTTTTCGGAAGCCAGGACGTGGTGGGACGCGAACTCAGCGTTAATCAGTCGGTCTTCCAGGTGATCGGGGTGGCCCAGAAGAAGACCATGATGGGCATGTACAGCGGGCCGGACAAGAATCAGGCCGCCATTCCCGCCACCACGCTGCGCGCCATGTACACGGACGCGAGGGTCGACAATTTCATCTACCTCCCCAAAAGCCTTGAGACCGCTGATCTCGCGAAGGCGGAAATCTACCGAGTCCTCGCGGCCAAGTATCGATTTGATCCCGAAGACCGGCGCGCTCTCTCGATCTGGGACACGCGGGACAATCAGCGCATCACCGACAACATCGCGCTGGGGATTCAGATCTTCCTCGGCATCATCGGCGCCCTGACTCTGTTCGTGGGCGGCATGGGGGTGGCCAACATCATGTACGCGGTGGTGAAGGAGCGCACCCGGGAGATCGGGATCAAGATGGCGCTTGGAGCCAAGGCCCGCCAGGTCATGGCCCCCTTTGTGCTCGAGTCGATGGTAATCACCGGCGCCGGCGGGGCCCTGGGCACCGCGGTCTCGCTCTCCATCATCACCATCATCGGGCTTCTGCCTCTTCAAGGCGACGCTTTCGACCTGATGGGGATTCCTACCTTCTCCCCGGGGATCGCCATCGCCACTTCGTTGATCCTGGGCGCGGTCGGCATGTTCGCCGGCTATTTCCCGGCCCGCCGCGCCGCTTCCATCAATCCCGCCGAGTCACTGAGGTACGAGTAAATGATCGAGATGACCGAGATCCACAAGGTCTACAGCACCGGCCGGATGGAAGTGGCGGCGTTGCGCGGCGTGAATCTCACCATCGGAGGCAACGAATACGTCTCCATCGTCGGCCCTTCCGGCTCCGGCAAGTCGACGCTCATGAACCTCGTCGGCTGTCTGGACACTCCGAGTTCGGGCACCTATAGGCTTTCGGGCGAGAACGTGGCCGGCCTCGACCGCAATCAGCTCGCGGAGGTGCGGAACAAAAAAATCGGTTTCGTCTTCCAGAGCTTCAATCTTCTGCCCTACGCGTCCGCTCTCGAGAACGTGGCTTTGCCGCTGCTCTTCGCCGGCATCTCCGACAGGAAGCGCACAGAGCGGGCGAAGGAGATGCTCGAGCGGGTCGGCCTGGGGGACCGTATGGATCACAAGCCGACCGAGCTCTCGGGCGGCCAGATGCAGCGCGTGGCCATCGCTCGGGCCCTCGCCAATAACCCGGCCATCATCCTGGCCGACGAGCCGACCGGCAACCTCGACTCCGCCTCCGGCCACGCCATCGTGGATCTGTTCAGCGAACTGCACGCCGCCGGCCAGACCATCGTGATGATCACCCACGATAATGACCTGGCCAGAATCGCTTCCCGAATTGTCCACATTCACGACGGCGAAATCGTCGAAGACAACCGCGTCGCCGCCTGAGCCGCGACGCCCCCGAACCGCCCTCCGGGTGCGTTGGAAGATCCCGCGCCAGTCGGCGATAATGTACGCACTCACGATCCTGTGCCCGACGGACCTCTCCGCCTGGCGCCGGATTTCAAAGAACAGGAGAAAACCCTTGATGAAGTCGTTCCAGTCGTTCGCTCGATCTGCCCTCATTCTGGCCCTGGGCCTCGCCTACGCGGCGTCCGCGGTGGCTCAAAGCGCCGAGGAGGCGATTGCCTACCAGACCTGGTACGCGGCCAACTCGCAGAACATGCAGGAGAAGGCGGTCGAAACGGCGCAGGCCTACCTCGCCCAGTTCCCGAACGGCCAGTATGCGGCATACCTGAAGAGCTGGCTGCTCGAATCCAAACTGCGGGCTTTCGGCGCGGCGGTGCAGGCCAAGAACACGGAGGAGATGATCAGGGCGGGACGCGAGATCCTCAAGGCGGACCCAGAACACCTAGGTGTTTATTACAGCCTTGCCTTCAACCTGCGGCGCTTCGAGCTTTCGGCCTCGCCGGCCAGCTTCGCCCACGCGAAGGAGGCCGCCGAGTTTGCCGCTTCCGGCATCAAACTGATCGAGGCGGGAAAGACCATCGCAGGCGGCCAGTTCGACAAGAACGCCTCATTGGCGCTTCTCTACCAGATCCAGGCCATGGTCGCGACCAACGCCAAGGAGAACCAGAAGGCGATCGAACTGTTCGAGAAGTCCCTCGCCGCTGATCCCGGCAACGCCGCGATCGGTACCTACAACCTGTTGTCGCTGGCCTCGCTTTACCGCGAGCCGTACGGCTCGGCAGTCAACGCCTACCAGGCGTTGCCCGAAGCGGATCGGCAGGCCGCGGAACCCTCGGCCGAGGTGAAGGCGGCACTCGAAGCGATGTATGCCAGCGCCGACCCGTTGATCAATAGCTGGGCCCGCTTTGTGGCGCTGGCCCGCGCGCGCGGTGTCGCGGCCGACACCGAGGAGCAAGTCCTGGCGAGCGTGCAGGCGGTGTACAGCGCGCGCTACGGGGGTGACACTTCTGGGCTCGAGCCCCTGATCCAGAAGCTGCAGGCGGAGTACGCGCCGAAGAAGTAATCGGACCTCCCCTCCGCCCCAGGGAGCGCGGCGGAGCGCTCCACCCTCAGGGCTGAGGCTTCTTCCTAAGCGCTTCGGGCGCGCGTTCCCGGTCGAGAGGGATGACCTTGATCGTCCACTGAACCGGCATGGAGGACGGGGCATAGCAGAGGGTGTCGCTGCAGACCTGGTAGTCGAGGGCGCCTTCGAGGTCGATCTGTTCCACCGGAGCGGCGCCTCGTGCCGGTCCGATCACCGTCACGTCCTGGACGACCCGGAATTCGCCCATGAAGACCGGCACGGTCTCCTTGAGCGGCTCGAAGGTGTAGGGTTCCGACTCAGGGTAGCGGACCTCGTGGGCGGTCACCAGCGGATTCTCGGCGAGAGTGAGTTTCAACGGTTTGTAGCCCTTCACCCCGGGCGCGTAGGCATGCATGTGATCCGCCATTTTGAAGTCCAGCACCAGAGTGACGCGCTGTCCGGTTGCTCCTTGGGGATTGCTGGCCGATGTCCGCAAAGTGAACTGGCTGTTCTGGACCTCGCGGACCGAGGCGTTTGCCGGGTCACCCTGTGAAATCAGGAGACTGGCGGCCGTGCGCCGCTCCTGGTAGGTCGGCTCGAAATCCTTGGTCCGGATGATTCCCTTGGCATCCGCGATGAACGTGCCCGGGAAAGGGACGCCGTGGTTGGCGTGTCCCACCGGATAATCGATTTCGTTGATGAGCCCGTACGCGCGGATGATCTTGGACTCAGGGTCTGAGAGCAGAGGGAAAGTGATGTGCCGGCGGGCCGAGAAGTCCTTGAGGACCTCCACCGAGTCGTAGCTCAAGGCGGCGACACCCAGACCCCGCTTCTTGAAGCCGTCCAGCTGACTCTCCAGCTCCACGAGCTGGACTTTGCAATACGGTCACCAGTCGGCGGAACGAAAGAAGACCAAGACCACACCGTTCGGGCCCTTGAGCCCGTCCAGGTCCCTCATGGTCCCGTTCTGATCCTTCGCCTCGAATGCGAGTAGAGGCTGGCCTATCGATGGTCCCAACTCCATGGGATTGGGTCTCACGGGGGCGGCGGCCTGGGAGGCGGCGAGAATCACGGAAGCAAGAATCATGGGCGAGTCCTTCTGACGTTTGGCATGGGACCAACGAAGACCCGAGGTTACACGCAAGGACTCCCGTGACCATCACCTTCTCCGGGGCGGATGTAAGTGAATCGACGCTGAAACGAGTCCTCGCCCGCGAGATCTAACCCGGGCGGCCGGAAGCCTGCTGAGCCGACGGTCGCGGCTTCATAGGCAGCGGCGCCTCGGCCTCGAGAACCGCCTCGGGCTGAACGGTCACGTGCTCGATCCCGTGTTCGGCGGTGACTCGCTGGGCGACCGCGTGGGCAACGCCCGTCCCGTGCGCCTCGCCGCTCAGCACCACGTGGACGGTCACCACCGGGAATCCATCCGAGATCGTCCAGACATGCAGGTCATGAAGATCGCGCACCCCCGGCGTCGCGCGGATCGTCGCTTCGATGGCGGTGGCGGAGACTCCGGGCGGCGCCTGTTCCATCAGGACGGCGGCGGATTCGCGCATGAGCTTCCAGGCGCCCCACAGGATCAGGATCGAGATCAGTATTGAGGCGAGCGCATCCGCCTCGGGGAAGCCAAAGCGTAGAACCGCGATCGAGGCGACGATCGCCGCCACTGAACCCATGGCGTCCGCCACCACGTGAGCGAGAGCGGCACGCACATTGATGGACGCGTGGGCCCCGCGCACGAGAGCCACCCCGGAGGCGATGTTGATCAGCAATCCGGCGACCGCCGTGGCGAGCATCCAGTCGCCCCGGACCGCATGCGTGGTCCGTAGGCGGCCGAACGCCTCGATGATGATCCCGATGGATGCGGTGAAAAGGGCGCCTCCACTCACCGCCGCGGCGATCACCTCGGCCCGCCGGTAGCCGAAGGTATGTGAAGCGGTGCGCGGTCGCGTGGCCATGCGCTGGGCGAACAAGGCGAGGCCCAGGGCGCCCGAGTCCACGAGCATATGCGCGGCATCGGAGAGAAGAGCCAAAGAGCCGGACAGCACGCCGACCACCGCTTCCACGAACGCGAAGCCCAGGGTCACGACGAGGGCGCGGGCGAGCGCTCCGCTGGCGGCCTGGGCGTGAGCGTGAACGTGACCGGGCTCGTTCGCGTGATTGTGGTCGTGCGTCATGTGTGCCATCAAAGCCTAAGTCATGCGCCCTGCGCGACTGCGCGACCGCGCGACCGGGCGCCGGCTCTACTTGGATCGCGCGACATAGACGCCATCCCAGTCGGGAGCGGGCGGAGTCGCCACGTAGTCCCGGCACCGGGCGAGCAAAACCGCGCTCGGGGGATCTGTGTCCGTCTGGGTCTCGAGGAGAGTGATGGCATCCAGGAAACGCCTCTCGTTGTAGAGATCAAGGGCGCGCTCGTAGACACGGGCTCTTGCGATTTGTGGTCCTTCCTGTTCCGACTCTCCCAGGAGTTCGAAGACCAGAACCCCCTGCCTCTTGCCCTTGACCGCCACCCGGTCGAGCTTCCGGAATGCGAACGCATCTTTCGAGGCCGCCCAGGAAGCCTCGCTCACCAGGATCGTGGTTCCGTATTGCTTGTTGAGCCCTTCCAACCGAGCGGCGAGGTTCACCCCATCGCCGAGAGCGGTGTAACTCAATCGGCTCGGCGCGCCGAAGTGGCCCACCATCACTTCCCCAGTGTGCAGACCGAAGCGGGTGACAAAACGTGGCCGGTCGCCCCAATCGGGCGAGACGTAGAGGCGCTCGGTTGCGGCCACGCAGTCGAGAGCGGCTCGGCAGGCCCGACCTTCGTGTCCAGGCGACAGTGAGGGGGCGTTCCACAGGGCCATCACGGCGTCCCCGACGTATTTGTCGATGGCGCCTGCGTTCGCATGGACCGCTTCGGTCATCGCCTCCAGGTATCGGCCCAAAGCCTCGGCCACCGCGTCCGGCGACAACTGCTCCGCGTAGGTGGTGAAGCCCTTGATGTCCGTGAACATGATGGTCAGCACGCGGGCTTCGCCGCCGAGCACGGGTTCGCGATTCGCCTTGAACAACTCTCGCACCAGATCCACGGGCACGTATTTCCCCAGAGCGCGCAGCGCAGTCTTGGCCTTTTCCAAACCGTTCAACACGGAGGCGACCTCCCGGAACGCGGCCCGTGGTTCGGTGGCGGCGAAATCGAACTCGCTCATGCGTCGGGTCTCGACCAGGATGCCGCTGAGATCGTGCGCGATCCAGCGCACGACCATCACTCCCCCGGCCAAGATGAGGACCATCAGGGCCAGGGCCCTCACCAGGAGGGAACGTTGCTCGGTGCGCAGACTGGAAAGCCCCGGCAACTCGTCCTCCGCCACGATCATGCCGAGGCGCCAGCCCTGAGTCTCCGGGAGATCGCGAAACCCCACGAGGTAACGCCTTCCCGAAAGATCGAAGCGACCGAGGTCCGCCCGCGGGTTGTCTCCGGCTTGAACCAGCTCAGGACGAGACAGCGCGGCCAGAACCGAAGCGGGCGTCTGGGCGGAAACGATGCGGAGGTCTCCCTCGTCCTGCACCAGGGCGTCGTTCTCCGAGAACCGGGTGAGCAGGCGGCCGCGGCCATCACAAAGGAAAGTGATCTCCGGTGCGCCCGGGTCAGGAGCCACGAGGGCATCGAGGGCGCGGCCCAAGATCGCCGCTCTGACCACTCCGAGGAAGGTCCCGTTTCGGTCCTCCACCGCCTTCAACACCGTGACCACCACGCGGCGACGGTCTTCGGGGAGAAGGGAGTCGAGTTCGCTGTAGCTGAGATCGCTCCAAAGCGCCCGTCCACCGACCGCCTCCGACGACGGCGTGCCGAAGGTGGCGTGATCGGTCGGGTCGCCCGAAGGGCCCGGAGTGCGCTCGATACGTCCATCACCCAGACCGCCTCCGGCCGGTCGCAGCCGAACCTTGGAATAGAAGCCCGTGTGATCCCCTTCGGTGACGCGCGTGAGAACGCGACTTCCCGTCTCATCGCTCTCGCGATACACCGAGACCTGAAAGCGGCCATCCAGCAACAGTTGGGCGCTTCCGTCGACGCTGAATCCGGCGCGCTGCCCGCGGGTGAACGACAGTTCGGCAAGGTTCGGGTTGTCCAACATCTCAGCGAAAAGGAGGGCCTCGGCCGAGGACACATCGGGGGCGGTGGCCACGAAGCGCAATCCCTGCTCAAGCCTTGTCACCGCGTGCTTCGCCTGGGCCAGGTACGCCTCGACCCTCGACACAATCTTCGCGCTGAGGGCGGCGCGGCGTTCGTCGGAGGCGCGGACCAGGCCCCGCTCGGAGACCCGGGCGAGCGACACGAAAAGCAGACTCAACAGCAGGGCAAGGCCGCCCATGGCCGCGACGAATGCCTGACCAAGAGTGGGGCGGAAACGAGTCATGACGAAAGGCAGCCTACGAATGGTTCCGCGAGCGGGTCAAGTAGCGGCAGCAGGCATGGCCTTCTGAATTGCACCGCCAATCCACAGATCTCGCCCAAAAAAAAATTCCTCGAGGCGTCAACGAGAGGAGCCTGCTCGTTCGATTGAATCCTCGCTGCTGCTCGCCACGATCGCCGTCCCGTGCCTACGGCGGCGCAAGTGAGCGAGGTCTAGTTCAGCCTTTATTCAAGCGGGTGAAGTTGAAGTCGCCACGAGGGGTGTGGAGAGGTGCGAGTGGCGCATCCGGGCAAGAACCTTTTGCTTTGGGCCGGCGTCTATCTCGGTACCTGACACGTACCCGTTAGCCAAAGAGAAGTCCATAACCACCGCCATCGACTCACAGCGAGACGTACAACTCCATGTAGTAGGGGGACGCGACAATGCCGTCGTTTTTCATCTTGGTTCTTCTCACCCTCTCCCTTGCCGCCGCCGGGGAAACATCGGAGCGGGTGGCCGACCCGGCCACGGCCGCGACGGATCCGGGCGCCGGCCCGACCGAGTCGCCAGCCGGCCCCGGGGAGCCGACGCCGGCTCTGGCCAAGGAGTCGACGTCTGAGCCCGGCCTCGGAAAGCTGGCCGTGCAGGCGCTGTCACGCCTGCGCCCCATTGGCTTTGGCGCGGCCGAGTTACTGGCGAGCGCCTCCGAGAGTTCCTCGATCGTCGCCGACTTGTTGAAGAGACTCGACCAGACCGATGTCGTCGTCTACCTGACGGATATGCTGCCCTGGACCCCGAGCGCGCCAAAGTCTCACCTTGTTTTTCTGACCACCGAGGCGGGCATTCGGTACCTGATGATTCGGGTCGATCGCTCTAGGCTCTCACCCAGCGATCGCGTCGCGTCCCTCGGTCACGAGCTGCAACACGCGCTGGAAGTCGCGGCGGCCACTCAGGTAAGGGATGCCTCCGGAATGGCGGACCTGTATCGTCGAATCGGCTGGGAGGCGGGGGAGGGGCGGTTCGAGAGTGCCGCCGCGCGAAGCGTTGGCGACAGTGTCCGGAAACAGGTGATGGGGCGCGTTCGATGAATGCCCAGCGCCGGGACTCGTTTTCTCAGCGGCGGGCCGGCGCGCGAGCGGGGCGCGCCTCGAAGGCTCTTGGATACTTTCCTTGTCCGACGGAACCTCCGGACCGCCTGCGCCGTCATAGAGGTTGACGAAGAAATCGCTCTTCACCTCGATCTGCGGACGCGCGAACTCGTGGAACGCGGTCTCGATCCTTTGGCGGCCCGCGAGCAGGCGCTGCGGCGGATGGGCGACATCCGAATCGTGAAGCGCGAACGGTGCAACTGAGCAGAAAGCGGGACCGTGAAATGAAGATCACACGATGGCTGGAAGAGTTCCGCGACGATGTGAAGTTTGCGCTGCGGCAGCTCCGGGAAGCTCCGGTGTTCACCTTGATCGCGGTGGTCACCCTGGCCCTCGGCATCGGCGCCAACAGCGCGATCTTCGCCCTCGTTGATGCCACGCTGCTGCGGCCGCTACCCTTCGGGCAGCCCGGTCGTCTGGTTGCGATTCACGAGACGAGCGCGCAGACCAACCGCGGCTCCGTGTCGCCTCTGAACATGATCGACTGGCTTGGGCGCGGCCGGAGCCTCGAGAAGATCGCGGGCTTCTTCCCCGGCGTGGGGGGCATGGTCATGGCGGGAGCGGACGGCAACGCGGAAACCGTCTCTCGCCAGTGGGTGACCCAGGGCATTTTCGATGCCCTGGACGTGAAGCCCGTCGCGGGGCGTACATTCCTGCCCGCCGACGAGGCGCAGAAGGCCAAGGTCGTGGTGTTAAGCGAGGATTTCTGGCGCTCGAGATTCAATTCCGATCCGAGCGTGGTCGGCCGCGAGATTCGGCTCGACGGTTCGATGTGGAACGTCGTGGGGATCGTGCCCTCGGACTTTCAGCTGGTGGGGCGAAGCAGCCTCTGGGCCATGATCC
Organism: Vicinamibacteria bacterium; assembly: GCA_016650185.1. Classification (GTDB taxonomy): domain Bacteria; phylum Acidobacteriota; class Vicinamibacteria; order Fen-336; family JAGNNV01; genus JAGNNV01. The sequence goes on from JAENWE010000102.1 coordinate 16,898, forward strand.
CCTTTGGTACGCTTCCACCGCAGGCGCGGGGGGCACACATGCTCTCCGTCGCCGGGCGACTGAAGCCGGGGGTTTCGCTCGAGGCGGCGGAAGCCGACCTGTCGACTGTCGCCACCGCCCTCGCTCGGGAGTTTCCGGAGACCAATGCCGGCCGCGGCGTCGCCCTCGTGTCGATGCACGACTCGATCATTGGCGGCGACCTGCGCCTGACCTCGATGATGTTCCTCGGCGTGGTGGGTTTCGTGCTTCTCATCTGCTGCGCCAATGTCGCGAATCTCCTGCTCGCGCGCGCTACCGCCCGCACCCGCGAACTGGCCGTCCGCGCGGCCCTGGGCGCCGGCCGCCGTCGCATCATTCGTCAGTTGATGACGGAGAGCCTCGTCTTGTCGCTGCTTGGCGGTGCGCTGGGCATCGGTCTGGGAGCCGCGATCATCGGCGTGGCGCCGTCGCTCATCCCCCAGGGCCTCCTGCCGCCGATCGTGAACCTGACCTTCGATCTGGGCGTGGTCGGGTTCTGTGCGGCGGCGGCGGTGCTCGTGGGCTTGCTCTTCGGCATTGCGCCGGCCTGGCTGGCCATGGGCTTCTCGCCACAGGAAGCGATGGGTGAAGACGCCCGCACGACCACCGGCCGCGGCGGCCGGCTTCGCGGGGCGCTGGTCATGGGGGAGGTGGCGACGGCGGTCCTCCTCCTCTTCGGCGCCGGCTTGCTTCTGCGCACTCTGGTCGCGGTGGATTCGTTCGATCGCGGGTACCGGGCCGAGAGCGTGCTCTCGATCCTGGTCGATCCGCTCGGCTCCAAGTACCCGACGCCGGAACTCCTGCAGCAGTTCTACGATCAGGTGGAAGGTGAGGTCCGCGCGGCGCCGGGCGTGCAGGACATGGCCTGGACCAGCGCGCTGCCGCTCGACTTCTCCGATGACGACGGCCTTTCGTACGAGGTCGTGGGCGATCCGCCGGCCAAAGTCAGCCGTCGTCCAGCCACGGAATATCAGGTCGTGAGCCCGACCTACTTCTCGACCCTCGATCTGCCCATCGTGGCGGGGCGTGCCTTCGACGCGCGCGACACCCGCGACGGTGTGCCGGTGGCGATGGTCAACGAGGCCTTCGCCCGGGCGCTCGGCGGCCGGTCCCCGATCGGTCTGAGGGTGGCGCTCCGACCTGCGTCCAGGCCCGAGGCAGACCCGGTGGTGCGCGAGATCGTCGGCGTGGCGAAGCAGATCAAGGGCCGGCCGGACGAGGCGAAGGACTTCGTCCAGGTCTATGCGCCGATGGCCCAGGATCTCTCGGACGACATCTTCATGGTGGTGCGCCCCAAGTCTGGCAACGCCACCGTCCTGGTGTCGTCGGTACGGGCGGCGGTTTCGCGCATCGACAAGGAACAGATGGTCAGCCTCAGAGACGTCATGACCCTCGAAGACATCGACCGGGCGGCCACCGGGCGTCATCGGTTCCGGGCCGTCATGGCGGGCTCCTTTGCGGTGCTGGCCCTGGTCCTCGCCATGGTCGGCGTCTTCGGGATCCTGGCGTACTCCGTCCAGCAAAGAGTCCGTGACCTGGGAGTCCGCCGTGCCCTCGGCGCCAGCACGAACGACGTGGTCCGACTCGTGGTTTCGAGCGCCCTGCGCGTGATTGGCGGAGGAGCGGTGGTCGGCTTGATGCTCGCCGTAGGCTTCAGCCGGCTGATCGTGAGCGTCCTCTTTGAGGTTCAGCCGCTCGACCTGATGACGTTCGGAGCGGTGACGGCAATTCTGGTGATGGCCGCGGCGGTCTCTGTGGCTGGGCCCGCATGGCGAGCGGCGACGGTTGATCCCGCGGCGGCGCTGCGAACGAAGTAAGGGGGCCACACGGTCCCCCGTCCTGAGCGAGCACTCCCCGATGGTTCCCCCCATGGGGGATGACCGGTTAGCTGCGTTTCGAATTCGTTTCGCGCCGCCCCAGAATCGGCGCAGTGGGGCGTTGAGGCTCAGTTCCTCGCGGCGGCGCGCGCTCGCCGGAACAGCCAGAGTCCGATCGCCATCGGCACACCCACGCCGGTGGCCATCTTCAGTTCGAAGACGGCGACGCTCGTCACGTCCTCGCCGGGCAGGAAAGCGGCCAGAATCCCTCCGACGGTGACCATCGCACCCACCGCCCCCGCGCCACGCTCGAATCTGCGCGCGGTGTCCAGCGTCATGAGAGCGAGGAAGGTGTAGACGAAGGGCACGAGGTTCAGGACGACCGTGGCCCGGAGCAGCACCTGGTAGGCCTCGGCCACCGTCGATCCGGTCAAGGAAAGAGCGGTCAGCGCCGCCGACTTATGCAACGTACTTCTGTTACGGGACACAAGCTAGTCCTCGTTCCGCTCGATGGGCGCTCGTTCGTTGCGCGCTCGCGCGCGATTGTGCGCGGTTCTCGATCAGGCTGATGCGCTCTTGGGCCGCGTCCTGGACGGCCCTGGGCCCGTCCGGGTGGGCGCGGGGCCACGCGGCGACCGCGGCTTGGATCGCTTCACATTCTTCGTCTCGCCCTTGACCCGGGCCAGGATCTCCACGGCTCGCCTTAACGAGGTCTCTGGCGCGCAGGCGTAGCTGAGCCGCAAGTAGGAGCCGGTGGCCTCGGCCGGGAACCACTGCCGGCCCGCGCTTACCAGAACCCCGGCTCGGGCCGCCCGAGTCGCGAAGGCCACCTCATCCATCGAGCTCTCCAGTCTCACCCACAGGTGCATGCCTCCCGCGGGCAGAAGCGTCACACTGCCATCGCCGAAATGCTGCGTCATCGCGGAGGCGAGAATGTCCCGCCGGTTCAGCAGTCGGGCTCGAACGTCGCGGAGGTGACGCGGCCAGCCGGGCGAATGGACCAGGTCGAGCGCGGTTTCCTGGATTGGCCCGGAGACGAAGAAGTCAGACACGACACGGCTCGCGGTCAGCCTCGAAAGAGCCGCACCCTTGGCCACGATCGCGCCGATCCGAAGCCCCGGCGCCGCCGCCTTCGTGAGCGAGCGGAGATAGACGCAGTGACCGTTTCGATCGTGCGAGACGAGCGGCGGCATGGGCGTCTTCTCGAAGGACAGATCACGGCACCAGTCGTCTTCGATCAGGATGGCGCCAGCCTGAGCGACCACATCGAGCAGGCCCTGGCGGCGGTCGAGAGCCAGGGTGGCGCCGGTCGGATTCGCGTGCGTGGGCTGGGAGTAGAAGAGGCGAGCTCCGGAGCTTTCGAAGGCCTGAGCCAGAATCTCTGGCCGGACCCCGTCACGGTCCGTGGGAACGGGCACGAGTCGCAGGCCGGCGGCGCGCGCAGCGATCATGGCTCCCATGTAGGAGGGCGATTCGATCAGGACCGGCGCTCCCGGCGCCGCCAGCGCGTTGAAAGCCGTATTGATCGCCGATTGCGAACCGGGACAGATCAAAACCTCATAGGGGGCGACCGCGGGGCCGAGCTGCTGCGCGAACCAGCTCCGCAGCCCTTCGATCCCTTCGAGGGGCATCCGGCCCCAGACACCCGGGCGCCTTGCCGAGCGAGTCATGGCGCGCGAGACCAACTCCGTGGCCTGAAGTTCCTCGGCTGGATAACCGCCGGCCAGATTGATGGCCCCGGGCACCGGCAGCGTCAGCAGACTGGCGATGGCATCGGCCGACACTCGAGCCGACCCAAGCGCGAGTCCTTGCCATCCGAAATCCGCCTCCACCACTTCTGGACCGGGGCGCGAAGCGACGAACGTGCCCTGGCCGGGCCGAGCATCCAGAAGGCCTTCCGCGGTGAGGCGCGCCATGGCCAGGCGTACCGTCCCCGGACTCACGCGGTGTTCGGACATCAACTGACGGACCGAGGAGAGCTTGGCTCCCGGACCCAAACGCCGCACTTCCTGCCGAAGCGTTTGTTGAACCATCGTTACGCTGTTACTCTCTTTCATGAGCGAATATAGTAACGCTATGCTGCCGAACGCGAAAGCGCTTTCCCCTCGAGAGATCCTCATGAACGCGGCCAGCCGCGGCATCAGGTATCGCGAGACCGTGGCGCAGCGATCCGTGGCTCCGACGCCCGAGGCCATTCGGGCCCTCGAGGACTTCTGCCGCCCCGTGCCCGAGACGGGCGGCCACCCCCGCGAGATCATCGATCGGCTGGACCGACTCGGCTCCCCCGCGACGCTCACCATGACGGGAGGGCGCTACTTCGGATTCGTGAACGGCGGCTCCCTTCCCGTCACCGTGGCTTCGAACTGGCTCGCCACCGCCTGGGACCAGAACTGCGCCCTCCATGTGATGTCGCCGGTCGGCGCCACCCTCGAAACCGTGGCGCTCCGGTGGACGCTCGATGTGCTGAGGCTTCCCAAAGACACCTCCGGCGCCTTCGTCGTGGGCGCGACCATGGCCAACTTCACGAGCCTCGCGGCCGCGCGGCACGCTGTCCTGAAACGGGCGGGCTGGGATGCCGACGAAGATGGCCTGTTTGGCGCGCCGCCGATCACGGTGTTCGTGGGCGCCGAAGTTCATGCGACCGTGCGGCGAGTGCTGGGTCTTCTCGGACTCGGCCGCTCGCGGCCCGTCGAACTGGAGGTCGATACGCAGGGAAGAATCCGAACCCAGGATCTTCCAAAGATCACGGGGCCGGCCATCGTGTGCATCCAGGCGGGAAACGTGAACACCGGAGCTTTCGATCCGGCCACCGAGATCTGCGCGTGGGCGAAAGAGGCGGCGGCCTGGGTGCACGTGGATGGCGCGTTCGGATTGTGGGCGCGCGCCGCCCCCGCGGTGGCCCGGCAGGCCGAGGGGTTTGAGCGGGCGGACTCCTGGGCGACCGACGCGCACAAGTGGCTCAATGTTCCCTATGACTGCGGCATCGCGATGGTCCGGGACGAGCCCGCCCTGCGTTCCGCGATGGCGATGAGTGCGGCCTACCTTCCCCCTTCGGGAGTGCGGGATCCGATGCACTACTCTCCGGATGGGTCGCGACGCGCTCGGGCGGTCGACGTTTGGGCGGCCATCGAGTTCCTCGGACGACGAGGCATCGCGGAGTTGGTCGAGGGTTGCTGCGCCCACGCATCTCGCATGGCGGTGCGCCTCGCCGAGGCGGGCCACGAGGTCCTGAACGACGTGACCTTGAATCAGGTGCTGGTGGCTTTTGGCGACGATGGTCGAACCAACCGGGTCATCGCCGGCGTTCAGGCGGACGGCGTCTGCTGGTGCGGCGGCACGCGCTTTCAAGGGCGCGACGCCATGCGCATCAGCGTCTCGTCATGGGCCACCACCGATTCGGATGTCGAGGAGTCGCTCGCCTCGATCCTCGCCGTGGCCGCCCGCGCGAAAGAGAGCCGGGGTGGATATCGATCCAGTCGCTGACGCATGATCCCGAGAGCCCGGGCTTCATATCGATCGAGGCGGCCCAGTTCTACCCGCTCGTCGGTGAAGAGGCGCTCGCCGATTGGACGACCTTCGCCGAGAGTTGGAATCATCTCGATACCGACCGTTACATGAGAGACGGCGGGAGATCCAGGCGTCGCCTCGCCGCTTCGCCCCCTTTCTCTCCATCGCCGACGCAGACGACGTCACGGTTTTTGCCCCGTGCTACCCTCGCTCCCTCTCTCCGCCCACTCCCACAGAGGTTGACCATGAACAGATGCCTGGCCGGCGGCGTCATCGCCATCAGCGTTCTCGCGCCGTCGGCTCTCGCCACGTCGGCCGAAGCCGCCGACGCCAATTGGCCGCAATTCCGAGGTCGGAACGCCGCCGGTGTCTCCGATGGAGCGCTGCTTCCAGACATCTGGAATGCCGCGAAGGGGATAGGCGTCCTCTGGAAGACGCGGATTCCAGGTCTGGCGCATTCGAGCCCCGTGGTCTGGGCCGATCAGGTGTTCGTGACTACCGCGATCTCGTCCCTGCCCGACGCCACATTCAAGCCGGGGCTCTATGGCGCCGGCACCGCGTCCGAGGATGCAACGGCGCACCGCTTTCAGGTGCTCAGCGTGGATCGCAACTCCGGCAAGGTCCGGTGGGCGCGGACGGCCTACGAAGGAACGCCGCGGGAGAAGCGCCACATCAAGGCCACCTACGCCAACGCCTCGCCGGCGACTGACGGGAAGCGCATAGTGGCGTTCTTCGGATCTCAGGGGCTCTACGCCTACGACATGGCCGGCACGCTCCTGTGGAAACGCGACCTCGGCCGACTCGATGCCGGCGCCTACGACGCGCCCGATTACGAATGGGGGACGGCAAGTTCGCCCATCCTTTTCGAGGATCTGGTGATCGTGCAATGCGACCAGCAGAAGGGTTCGTTCATCACGGCGCTGAGCCTGAAGGACGGCACGACGGTCTGGCGCACCGAGAGGGAAGAGCTTCCTTCCTGGGCCACGCCGACCGTGTACTCGGGTTCTGGAGCCACCGAGCTGGTGACGAACGCTCCCAATTTCATCCGAGGTTATGACCCGAGGACGGGGAAGGAACTGTGGCGGCTCGGCCGAAGCTCCAAGATCACGGCGCCCACTCCCGTCTTCGACGGAGATCTGATCGTGGTGATGAGCGGTCGGCGGCCCAATGCCCCGATCTTTGTCCTCAAAGCGGGAGCCCGCGGCGACATAACGCTGCCCGAAAACGCGACCTCAGGCGGCAATGTGCTGTGGACGCGCGAGCGGTCGGGCTCCTACATGCCCACCCCCGTGATCTATCGCGGGTACCTCTACGTCTTGAAAAACGAAGGCATCTTCATCTGCTACGACCTGCGGTCCGGCGAGAAACGCTACGAAACAAGAATCCCCCAGGTCGGCAGCGGATTCAGCGCATCGCCAGTCGCAGCAGACGGGAAGCTCTATCTCTCAGGCGAGGACGGCGATGTCTTTGTGATCAAGGCGGGCCACGAGTTCGAGCTCCTCAAACGCAACCCGATGGGCCAGCCCTTGATGGCGACCCCGGCGATTTCCGGCGACATGATGTTCGTGCGCGGAGAACGGGATCTGTTCGCGGTGGGTCGGACGGGGCTGACCGGAAGCCGTTAGCCCGCGCGGACCGGCGGACGCTCAGCCGGGTGCACCAGAGATCCCAGGTCCATGACGTCAAGGACGTTTCCGACCCCTATCCGCAGTCCGCCTGAAAGCAAGGGACATCCGCCGCGCACACCCAGCCTCATGAGTGGACCGCAACTGTGGTAAACGTACCTTACATGTCGTCGCGGCGTGCGGAACGCGTTCCCGCCGGTTCGGTACCGGGATACGGCCCGGTCTGGTGGTCCTTGGGAGAGTTGCGCTCGATCAGCCGAGATCGCCGGCTCGTCGGCGTCCTCGTTCTGTGGCTCCTGTCCATCGTCGCTTCGATCGTGACCGGCGCGCTGAACGTGACGCGGGGCTGGACCGGCTTGCCGTTCACGATCGCATCGATAGAGTTCGCGGCGACTGTCTACCCGCCCTTCATCATCTCGGTGCTCCTCGCGCTTTGGCTCGGGCCCGTGTGGGGCGCGGTGCCGATCTACCTCGCCAACGTCGCAAGCGGCCTCGCCAGCGGTTTGTCCCTGCCCATGAGCGCGATCTTCGCGTTCGGTGGCGTGACGGAGACATTGGTGCTTTGGGGATCGCTGGTCGTGCTCAGGGTCGACCCTGACATCAGACGGCTGCGCGATCTCTTCTGGTCCACCGCGGCGGCCCTGGTCGCGTCCGTGACGGGATCACTGGCCGCGATTTTGTGGAATGCCAGCCATGGCCTCGATCCCTTGTCGGCCCAGCGAGTCTGGCGGGGATGGGTCATTGGCGACTTCATGCAGATCCTCTTCGTGGTCCTGCCCGTGCTGCATTTCGCCGGGCCAGGGATCCGGGCCTGGTTCGATCGACGCTTCGTGGCGCCGCCGCAGCGCGAATTCAGCTATACCCATGGCGTCGGCCTGATCGTGGTCGCGTTCGCCCTGCTGGGCCTGGTGGTGTTCCTGGGCGTTCACCAGGCGCTCGGATCCATCGAACTCGCAATCGACACGCGAACGGTCGACGGCGACCTGCTGATCCCCAAACTGCGCGAGATCATCCTCATGATGGCTCTGCTCTCGACCGCGCTCACCGCGGCCACCGGCATGTTCTCCACCGCTCTCGCGCGGATGGGTGAGCGTCAGAGAAGCGAGGCCCGGCGCGACACCCTTACCGGTTGTCTGAATCGTCGGACGTTCAGCGACATACTGCACCACGAAGGGGATCGCGGGCGCCGCCTCGGCGTAGGCCTGGGCGTGCTTTTCGTGGATCTCGATCACTTCAAAGGCGTCAATGACCGGCTCGGCCACGCGGTCGGTGACCAGGTGCTGGTGGCGGTGGTGGGGCGCATGGAGGGGGCGCTTCGTTCCACGGACCTTCTGTTCCGATGGGGAGGAGAGGAGTTCGTGATCCTGATGCCTCATACGAAGCCCGCCGAGATAGACCTGGTGGCGGAGCGGCTCCGAGCCGCGGTTGCCGATTCGCCGCTCTTGCCGGATGTGGTCGCAGGAGGGGTCAGGTCGACCGTCAGTGTGGGCGTGGCCACCGCCGACAGCCAGACTGGTGATCACTCCGGCGTTTTGGATCGTGCGGACAAGGCGTGCCTGCGAGCCAAGAGCGAGGGGCGCAACCGCGTGGTGATGGCGTGACCTGCCCGCGGCCGGGATCCAGAATGCGCTCGTCGCTCGACTCGCTGCGCCGAGCCGTTCCGGCTACTGCGCGGAGTCTAGCTAGATCGTCGCCAGTCGTTCCACCGTCAGCTCCAGACGCCAAGCGCCCTGCGCACCGCCACGAGCTGTCCCACGTGGTACGCGACGTGATCGACGGCGATCAGGACCGCGCGAAGGTAGGTTTGGTTCGGCGTCCCGGTTGGCACACTCGCGGTAAGGTCGTCCACGCTCCGGACCACTTGCACCAACTGCTCGCGTGACCGCGTGCACGCCGCGATGCTGTCGGACCACGCAGCGTCATCGGCCGGCGCCTTCGTCTTGGGCCAGTAGTCGTCCGGCCACGTCCGGTCGTGCGCATATTTCGGGTTGAGACAGAAGTCGAGGAGGTCTTCCTGCCCGATCCGGATGTGCTCCAGCAATTGCCACGGCGAATGCTCGAAACCCGGCGGGCATCCACCACGCGCGTGCGCCGGGACATCGGCCAAGGCCTTGTCAAATCCGACGTGCGCTTCCTCCCATGAGAGGAGACGAACCAGATGGTCACGGACGGCGTCATTGGGCTCTCTCATCTTCAGTTGCCTCCTGCCCGTGCGGGCAAGTTTACCGGGCGCTACTTTATCGGGTTGACGACCTACGGACGAGGACGGGTACGTCCACGATCACGTCCGGTGCCAAGTCCGCTCAGACGAAGGTAGCATTCGCGCCGTGGACACCTCCATTGGCTGCTCCAATCGGGCCCCCGCCATCCCCTTCCAGGTCATCCGTGACCGTTGAAAGAAATCCACCACCGTCATCGCGAAGGCCGCATCGTTTTGCGAGGTCTGAAGCGATCTCGCCGTCCTGCCGAGACTGCTTCGTCCCATGCATTCCGTCGGGGTCCTCGCAGTGACGGGAAGGTGCCTGAAATGGGCCACTCTGGCACGGCTTTCTTAGCAGCAGCCAACGTCCTTCGGAGGTGACGTTTGGGGGCGCAGCGGAGTTATCGAGCCACGCACCCCATGAACGCCTGCACGTCGATCATGTCCTTGGGCTTGAGGTCTTCCAGGTCTTCAGACACCTGTGCGGCGAGCCGAAGCACCGAGGCGTAGGTCGCCCAGTTGGGCTGGGTCTTGTAGTTCAGCTGGATCTGGCAAATAGCGGCCATGGCCTTGATGACCGAAGGCTTCACGAGGATGTGCGACTTCGGGGTCATGAGGTAGGAGAAATACGTGGCGAGCGGCCATTTCGCGGCTCCGATATCGGTGAGAACGGCCGCGAATGCGTTGAACCGTGGCTCAAACGGACCGCTCTCATGCAGCAGTCCATAGAGGGCCTTGCTGAAACTCTGCTGCGAGGCAGCCTTCTTCAAACCTGCGGCGAGGAGGAGCTGCTCGCTGCGATCGATGAGCTTGGCGTGGCCGACCACCGCCCGGGCGAGCCGGCACACTTCTGAATGGTCCGAGGCGCCAAGGAGGGCCTTGAAGTTTGCCGCCGACAAGGAGTCGGCAAGCAGTTGGGAGGCCTCGGTGCTGGCCGTTCTCTCGTGGTGAATGAATACCGGATCGACGAACCCCCTGGGGTACTGACCGGTGAACGCCCTCCTGCAATCCGCCATCGTTGGTTGAGGCGAGGAGGCACTGCGTCGGCCGGCGCGCGGGATGACGAACGGAAGGGCCGCGTCGGCCCCGGTGACTTCAACCACGAAGGCGGCTTTGAGGAATTGCTGGCCCGCGCCGGTGAAGTAGACGCGCAGACGTCCCTCATGTCCCACTTCAATGATCTGACCCTGACCCCATTCCGAGCAGACTGTATGCCTCACTCGATCGCCGACTTTCATCCTCATCGTTCCGTCTCCCGTGTCGGCCTAGAACTCAGCATCGAGCGGCTTAGTGATCTTCACTCTACGCCCCGACGGCGTCAGCAGCCTTGAGCCCTGTGGCACTTCCGCGCCGCTCGCCGGCTCGGACGTTCCGAATCCCCTCCGGCAGTTCATCGAAACGCGTGATCGAAGGGCAGGTCGATGAAGAGGACCAGTGCCGGGCCGGGCCGTCTGAGCCGCCGTTGGTTCAGGGTCGCTTGCGAAACAGTTCATCGACTTTCGGCAACTGCTGGAAGCGGGAGAACGTCCCGGCGTCCGCGATTTCGCCGGCGGCCTGAAGGAATCCAGCCCACGCGGTGCGCGCGAGCGTGCCGCCCACACTGATTCGGCGCACGCCCAGGGCCGCCGCCTCGGCAACCGTGATGAACGGCGCATTGATAAGCAGGTTCACCGGTTTTGGCGACACCGCGGCGATGATCGCGGTGATCTGGTCGACGGTCTCGATCCGTGGAGCGTAGAGGCAGTCGGCGCCGGCTTCCGAATACGCGCGCAGCCGCCGGACCGTCTCGTCGATGTCGGGACGTCCGCACACGAATCCCTCGGATCGGCCCGTGAGCACGACGCCGGCGCCGCTCTCGTCGATCGCCTGCCGTGCGGCCCGTACACGCTGCACCGCCAGATCGAAGTCGTGGAGCGGATGCGCCTCGTCCCCCGTGGAGTCTTCGATCGAGAGCCCGGCGATACCGGTGGCGGCGGCCAGCTTGACGTTCGCGGCGACGTGCTCCGGATCGACCGCGAAGCCGCCCTCGAAATCTGCGTTCACCGGCACCGTCACCGCGGCGGCTATGGCACGCAGATGATCGAGCGCCTCATCGCGCGTGATCTGATTGTCCGCTCGCCCCAGCGTCCAGGCGAAACCGGCACTGGTCGTCGCCAGCGCCTTGAAACCCATCTGTTCCAACGCCCGCGCGCTCCCCACATCCCACGGGTTCGGCATCACGAAGCAGCCGGAGGCGTGCAGACGGTGAAACGTAACGACCCGATCATCAGTCGCTTTCATGTGATGACTCCCTGAGTTGACAGCTTATCGCTGCGCGCGCCGGGGCGACCGGAATTCCAGTTGCCAGCATCCTTAAGTCCGACTGGGAGGGTTTCTTGCCCTTAGGGTCGGCCTGGAACTCAGCATCGAGCGGCTTATTGGCTCGTGAGCCCGGCAACGCGCGCTGAGCGGTTACTCAGCGCCCGCGCTTGACGGCGAGGCCGATCCCGCGAGGTCGGCCCTCGCGATCCGGCCGCGTTTGCAGCGGCCGTAGGTTGACCACTCGCGTGCGTAGCCCCGCTGCATTCGGGCGAGCGCCCATTCGGTCGCGCTCGAAACCGAGAACGCGACTTCATCGGACACTTCGGGATGCCAGCAGTCGGAAATCTGGAAGAGACCGCGCGAGCGTTGGGGTTCGCCGGTCATCGGGCATGTCAGGTGGCTGTCTCCCAGAGCATCCGGCCTGAAACGGCTTTCGTGTTCTGCAATACACACCGCCAGATCGGCATTAATGCCCACTTTTGCAGCCTGTGCCGCCACGTACTCCCGGGGGAGGTGCTTGACAACAAGCGTGCGCGACTCATTGGATCCACCCGATCCCGCCTCTCCGGTCGGTCCGTAAATAGCTGAAACAAAGCCAATTATGGCAATCGAGCGTCCGACGATTCGCCTGCGGCGTCGGGAGGCGCGCTCCGCCGCTCTAGTTCTTTTTGGTCCATCCACGCCGCCCTACCCAGCAAGTTCCATGCACAGAAAGACGAATCGGACCTTCCTGACCGGTGCGCCGCTCACGCAGGGGTCGCCGCAACGCGGGCCCGGCGCCGAGGCTTGGAGGAAGGGGATCGACGCGTGCCGTCGCAGGGTGCAACGGTGTATACCCGTTCCCTGAAAGGCACTCCATGCGCCCTGTCGGCCGGCTCTTCTGTCTCCTCGTCCTGCCGCTCCTCGTCCCTTCGGTTGCCCTGGCGCATCCGGGGGCATCGATCGCGGTCGATCGTCACGGCAACGTGTTCTTCGCGGACACGCTGCGCGGCGTATGGAAGATCGATCCTTTGGGGACGCTGACGTTTGTCGGCCCGCCGAACTTCCATTTCTTCGCTCTGGACGACGACAACCTGTTCGCGCGGTTCAACCGGCACACCGTAGAAGACGAGATTCGCCCGATCGCGGGGGCATCGAGCCCGACGGTGGTCGAGTCGAGCGACTTTGCCGTCGTGGTCAGCCGCGGCGGCCTGTATTTCGCGCCCGGCGCGGAAGGCACGGCCCTCACGCTGGTGCGCGCCGCGCCCGACGGATCCTTGAAGAACGTGGCGACCTTGCCGGGGCTGCGATGGTTGAACGGCATCGCCGCGGCTCCGGATGGTTCGATCTATGGGACGGCAGACGCTGGCGTTTTTCGTGTGGCCCCTTCAGGAGCGGTCACGTGGATCGCGCGCAATCCGATGGTCCAGGACTGCAGGAGACTGTCTGATCTGGAGGATGCGCCGGCTGCACCCTACCTCCGAGGCCTCGCGGTCGCCGAAGATGGAGTTGTGTACGCGGCGGCCACCGGCTGCCGCGCGGTCGTGAGGATTGCACCATCGGGGAGTGTGACCACGATCCTGAAGTCGGAGGGGGATTGGTCGCCGACCGCCATCGCGGCGGCTGGGGGGGCGGTGTACGTCCTGGAATATAACCACCGCGCAGCCGAGCGTGTCTGGCCGCCCCGGGTTCGGAAGATCGACGCCGCCTTGAAGGTGACCGTGCTGGCCACCATCACTCGCTGACCTCTTCGTCGCCCACTACTTGAAGCGGGACGGCGTTCCGTGCGCTTGGCCGGAAGGGGAAGCCGCCTACACCCGCCGAACGCGTGTTGGCGGCGCCAAAGATCGTTCCGAAATCGAGCTTGACCCGGCCAAGGCTCACCGGCGCGCGTCGATGGACACCGACGAGTTCCTTGATCTGCTCTGAGCGTTCGCGTAGACCCTCGGTGTTGGCTTCCTGATCGACGCGCCGAGCGCGACCGCAATTGAGTCATTGCGAGTCGCTTCACGGACTACGTCCGTGACTGTTTGGGAGAAACCCACACCGTCATCGCGAAGGGGCCCTTCTTTTCTTTGAGGGGTCTGAGGCACGAGCGCGACGGATCGCGGTTTGAGTCTGGTGCCGAACACCGGTCATCAGTGGTGAGCGCGCGCAAGAAATCGAAGTGGAGCGCTTCACGGGCGTACAAGTCTCGTCGGTGTCGATCAGGACCCCGAATCGAACTGGCGTTTCAGTTGACCGCGAAGCAATAGAAGAGCCCGACACCGCCGGTGCTGATCAGATCCTCCTGGCTGCAGCCCCGTGTGCTGTGCACCGCATTCCACGAAGCGTTGGCGCCGCCCGGCCGGTCGTGGTGGCCTACCAGGGTGCGGCCCTCCTTGTTGCTCGTCCAGTTAGAGCAGGTGGTGAAGGCCGCATCCCCGGGGATCAGCCGGCCCGTGGAGTCCGAACCCGTCAGCATGTCGTGGTGGTTGACATCGTCGCCCCGACCCTTGACTTCCGCGCCCTTTTCATCC
>JAENWE010000103.1 GCA_016650185.1 Vicinamibacteria bacterium
GTCGAACCTGACGATACGACCGAAGCCCGGCCCGCGGCGAGCGCTCGCATCAGGACACCGGAGGTTTCACCCCGACTGGGGAACCTCAGGGCCAGGACGACGTCCGCGGCCAGAAGCGCGTCGCCCAGAGTTTCAAGGTCCACGCGTCCGAGATGCAGGCTGTCGACGCCTTCTCCGCCCAGGTTTGTCAGGGCCGGAACGCCGCCGACCGTCACCAGCAGTGTCTCCTTCACCCGTGGCCGAATGATCTCCATGGCTGTGCGCGCGACCTCGAGCGACTTCGATGCCGTTTGGAGTCCGGGCAAGAGCACCACGCGCGCGTGCGAGGCCAGACCCAGCCGCGCACGGGCCTCCAAACGGTCCGCGGCGTGGGAGACAAGCAGAGCGTGGTGGGGCAGATGCAGCAGACGCAGTCCGGGCGCCCGGTTCGTGACCCTGACCGCGGTCGAGGCGGACAGGCAGATCACCGCGACCGCCCGTTCCAGGATCTCGACATTGAGCGGAAACCCGACGGTCCAGTGACGCCCGCCAAGAGCCGAGGCGATGGTCTGGGCCGCGATGGTTCCCCGCGCGCCGTGCTCACGACGCATCTGGGATCGATAAGGGTCAAAGTCGTTGGCGGTGACTGCGAAACCGAGAAGCAGCTCGTGGAGGTTCCACTCATGGAGCACCACCACGCCTGGAACGCGGAGAGCCTCGCGGTAGATAAAGCCGTGGAGAGGCGAATTGCCGATGTGGTAAACGCGCAGTTTCGTCGCATCGCTTTGATCCTCCGAAACCACTCGATAGCGGCGACGCACGTCCGCAGCAACCTCGCTCTCGTCCTCGACCACCAGAGTGAGATCAAGAGTGCGTTCGAGCACGGCGAGTTGTTCGTGGACGAAGTCGGCGACGCCCGATTGCTGCGGTGGAAGGGGCGACCAAACTTCGAGTGCGAGCGGGTCGGTCGCTTTCATGATGGAATGGTTTCCGTCAAGGTGTCGATCACCGCGTCCCACTGGATGGGCGCCACCTTCTTCCGGCCCACTTCCGCCATCTCCTTGAGCCGCGCCGGCGAGGTGTGCCAGGCCTCGGTCATGGCGGCGCCCAGACTCTCAGGGGTCGGTTCGGCGATGAAACCGCTCTCCGTCGTCGCGAACTCGAGAACCCCCCCTGCGTCGTGGGTGGTGATCAGAGTCTTGCCCGAAAGGAATGCTTCGAGGGTCACGTAGCCGTAGTCCTCGTTCACCGGCGTGTACACCACGCCGCGCGCGGCGGCGAGAAGAGTCAACAAATCCTCATCTGGGACAAAACCCAGGAAGTCGACCCGCGCCGACAGGCCCCGCCTCTCCGCGAGTTCGCGCAGCGAACCTTCGAGAGGCCCGCGGCCGGCGATTTTCAGACGCACATCGCTTGAAGCATGGGCGAGGGCGTTGATCAAGAGGTCGACCCGCTTCAGACGGTCCAGCCTGCCCGCGAACAATAGAAAGTCGCCCAGCGCCTCGAATCGATACCGGCCCACGTGAGGCGGCGGAGGATACAAGGGCGTGGAGTCCAGCCGATTGAACTTCCGAAGCCGATCGGAGACGGTTCTGGAGATGGTGAAGCGATCCCGGCATTCGGAGAGGGCCTTGGTGTCCAGGGAGTGGATGGTGGCCTTGATTTCGTCGTGCTCCTTCGAGTCGGTGAAAGAGCAGTACTCGGTGCCGAACAGATCGTAGACCTCTCGGTGCTGATGGAAGATCCAAGCCACCTTGCACGGGTGCTCGGCCAGGAAGGTCGGGAACTTGGTGGCGATAACCAGATCGATCTTCGCGCCGTTGCTCTCGGTCACGTCGAGAAGCCTCCAGGCAAGCGCTTGGCGGACGATCTCCTCGGGCGGATACCACTTGAAGGGCACCTGAGACACTTCGGTCAAAAATCCGCGGCGAACGAGTTCGCGCTGCAACGACAGGACGAGCATCTCCGCGCCTCCGTTGATGAAGGGCGCCTGCGCCGCGCAGATGAGAACCCTTCGGCTCAACCGAGCTTCTCTTCGAGGAGGCGAAGCCGGTCGCGAAGGGATCGCAGAGCGGCTTCGTGGGAGACCCGACCCTTTTCTCCCTCGCCCAGGACCACGTCGATCCGCTGCGCCATCTCGTGAACGTGTCGGACCAGCTCTCTCTCCAGTTCGCGGTGGCGGGTGTCGATGTCGTTCATCCGTCTCTGCATGGAGTCGATCACCGCGTCGTAGTGCTTGTGAGTCGCTGCGAAGTGATCGGCGGTCCAGGTGACCAGGGCGTTGTCGAGCTGAACCTGGTCCGAGTTGAACCTCACCTGCGCCTCGCGATTCTTCTCGAGAGATCCGTCCACCAGGCCCGCGATCCTGCCCGCAGACTGGGTTCCCCCCGCCGGCCATGATTCGTTCACCGGTCGGAGATCGGGAGGCGCAGGCGGATTCCAGGTGGGGTGTTCAGCAGGAAGGCTGGCGCTTTCCCTCACCGTCTTCACCGGTAGGACCGCCCCCAGGACTATCTCGGAGTTCCGAACCTTGTCTTCTTCCCGCGCGTTCTCTGTCACCAGCCGCAGCGCCTCTGCGCTCAATCGGCGTTCGCGTTCGAACTCTTCAGGCGTCATGTCGATGTCCTGGCCCCGGGCATGGATTCTATGCCGCGGGCTTTCGGGCGATGGCGAAGACACTCGCCCCAATCGGGAGATTGAAGACCGAGACGAGCGCCGATTCGATGGAAAGCAGCGCGCCGAAGGACCGCTCGAGCAGAGGAGGAAGCATCTCCACATCCGATCCATGGCGACTCAAAAGCCGATCGAGGTAGCGCCGCGAGAGCAGGATGGGGAAGAGGAGAGAATTCGCATAGGTCGACCGCACGAGTTCGAGCCCGGACGTCCTGAGCAGGACTTCCACTTCGCCTCGGGTGTACCGATGTCTCGAATGCACGGCTTCATCGTGAGCGCCCCAGAGAATCTTGAGTGCAGGAACCTTGAGCAGGATTAAACCACCCGGTTTCAACACTCGAGCCAGTTCACGAACCGCCTGCGCGTCGTCTTTTACCCACGCGTGATAGAGCACATCGAACGATGTCACCACGTCGAAACTGTTCGGTGCGTAGGGCAAGCCCAGCAGGTCTCCTTGAACCACCCGCCCTCCCCGAAGCCTGGTCGTGATCACGGCGAGAGGAGACAGATCGATGCCGTGGGTCTCACCGAAGGTGGACAGATCCTGAAGATTCCAGCCCGTGCCGCAGCCGGCATCCAGGATCCGGCGCGGGGAAGTCGCGGGGGGAAGAAGCGGGGTCAGAAGCGATCGGGCGATCCGGCGCATGCCCGCGTACCACCACTGAACACCCTCCATGTCGGCCATCCGCCGATATTCGTCCGGGTTCACCGCTCTTTCCGTTCCCGGAGCAGCCGCTCGTACTGAGCGATCACCCGCTTGGCGATCCGCGGCCAGAGAAAAGGTTCCAGAAGCTGGATCGATTCCCGACCCATTCGTTCCCGTTCCGCGGGCGCGTTGGCGATTTTCAGAATGGCCTTCGCCAGCGCATCCACGTCTCCGGGATTGACCAGGATGCCGTTGGCGCCATCCTTGACCTTGTCCGGAATCCCTCCGGCGCGAGTGGCAATGACGGGTAGACCGTGGGCCATGGCCTCCAAGGTGACCAGCGAGGAACCTTCGAATCGAGTGGGGTGCAAAAAGACGTCCGAACCCGCATAGAGAGCATGAAGGCTCTGCTCCCCAACCCGGCCGGTGAACTGAATGTGATCCTGCAGGCCCGAAGCTGAGGCCTGAAGGGAGTGCCGCAGCGGACCCTCGCCTACCACCAGCCAGCCCCAGGTTCTGGGAAGAGCGGGGGCGGCTCGCTTGAACGCCTCGAGTGAATCCCCGAAGCCCTTGTAGGCCTCGAGCCGGCCCACCGAAACGAAGAGGGGCCGACACATGGACATCCAGGGCAGGACCTCGAAAGTGAAAGGCATCGCGTCTTCGGGCGTGAGGGCCCGGAGTTCCTCCAGGTCGACCCCGTTCGGAATGACCTGGACGCGCCGGGGATCGACCTCGAGAAGCCGGGGAACGTCGTCCTTCGTCGCCTCGTCAGTGGCGATGACACAATCAGCGAGTTGCGCCGCCTCCCGGGAAAGCCGTTTCAGGCGACCGAGGGCGAGGGCCTTGAAGCCCCGCACGTGATGCTCTTCCATGCCTTGAGGATTCATGACCAGGGGCGCACCGAGCGACGCGTCCTTTGCCCGCTCGCGGCCGTAGCCGAGAGCGCTCAGGCCCTGTGCGTCCACGACGTCGATCTCACCCCGACGGACCCGCTCCGCGACTTCGCGGCCCATCAAAGCGCTGAACCTTGGGTAGTTGAAGGTTCGGTCCAGAACCCGGCCGTGCGGTCCGAGGCGATAGCTTTGGTACTTCACCATGACCACGTGTCCCGGGAATGCTTCCGGGTTCCTGCCGGGACGGGTGAAAAGCGTGACATCGACGCCCTGCGCGCGCAGGTGCTTGGCCAGCGAATAAACCGCCCGCTCCATGCCGCCGGGCGGATGAAGCGGATGGGCGCTTCGGGAGAGAAGAGCCACCCGCATCAGTTCGAACCCCGGTACAAAGCTTCGTAGCGAGGGATCAGAATCTGGGGCGAGAACATTCGAGCCTGAGCGGCCGCCCCTTCCTTCAGCTGTGATCGCACCGCTCCATCATGAACGATTCGGCCGAGAGCGTCGCCCAGTTGCTCCGTGCTGTGGGCCAGCAGTCCGGACTTGTTGTTCTCGATCAGCTCCGAGGTACCCCCGGTGTCCATGGCCGCGATCGGCGTTCCGAGCGCCAAGGCCTCCAGAAGGACGCGCGAAAGCGGCTCGGGCCAGGTCGAGGGGAATAGCAAAGCTTCCGCACGCTTCATGGCTCGGAGCACATCGGCCCGCTCGGCCCAGCCGGGAAAGTGAATATCGATCGACGCCTTTTGGGCGGCCTCGCGGATCATCCGCTCGGCCGAGCCGGCGCCGAGGACCACCAGCGGAAGGCCCGACTTCGATCGGACCAGGGCAGGGATGAGATCGCTGGCGCCTTTGTGGCCTTCCAGTTTTCCGACGAACAGAACGAAGCGATCCGGGAGAGAGATCTGCGGCGTCTGAGCCGCAATCTCGTTGACCTCCACCAGGTCCACAATGTTGGGCAGGACGTGGACCGCCGGGATCGAGATGGCCCGAAGCTCCGCGGCGATTGCCTCACTGACCGCGATGGTGGCGTCCGAGCGGCGCAGGGCGGCGCGTTTTTCCCAAAGATCCCACTTCATGTACGGGATGGCGGCGGGCGCGCTCAGTGCGGGCAGTCGACCGTCGAGGCATCGCCACATGCCTTCGGTTGAGCACCGAGGGCAGAGCTTCCCCTGCGACATACGGGTGGACCAGAAACAGACCGGCCAGTGATCCCGCACCGTCACGACCGTCCGGGGTCGCGGTTCCAGGGCGAGGATTCCGAGGGCCGACAAAGAGTGCTGGGCATGTACCACGTCAGTATCGACGGGCCGTTCAGCCAGAGCCTTGCGGAAGGTCTCAACCATGAGTCCGCGCCGGAACGCTCCCGAAGCGCCGGCCAGTCGAATGACCGGCACGTTCCGTTCCACCGCAGGCCCCAGGGCGGTGGTGACGACGGTGACGTCATGGCCAGCGTCTTTCAAGCCCAGAGCCAGGGCTCTGGTCGACCAGCCGGCGCCCCCGGCTTTGGGCGGAAAGACCTCGGATACGAGGACTATTCGCATACCGCTCGAATGCCTTCGAGAATCGATTCGACCTGGGCGGCGTGGGCGGCCCACGAAAAATGAGGCGCGCGCGCGCGGGCGTTGCGGCCCATCAGGAGACGGCGCTCCCGATCGCTCGCGAGCGACGAGATGACCCGGGCCAGATCCTCCGCGTCGTTCTCCTTGAAGAAAACGCCCTCCTGGTCCGCGCGCACGATGTCGTGGAGCGGCGGAATGTCGAGCGTGATCATGGGCACGCCGCTCGCCAGAGCCTCGAAAACCTTCAGAGGCGACCAGAAGAAGCCGAGTTTCAGAGAAGCCAGTTGCGAGCGATCGTAAGGCGCCACCGAAAGGTCGGCGCTGGCCGTGACCTCGGGCATGTCCCGATAAGGCGTCCGCCCCAGAAGATGTCCCCGAAAATCCGTGGCCACGCCTTTGTGTTCGCCGCCGGCCAGGACGAAGACCACCGCCTTGTTGTCCTTCAGCCGCCGCGCCGCCGCCCGCAGCGTGTCGACACCGTGCCAGGACCGATGGGACCCGCTGAAAAGCACCACGCAGGTCTCGGCAGACGCGCCCCAGCTCAGGCGTCGCGTCTCGCTGCGCTTTCCGGGATGGAAGGCGTCGATATTGGCCCCCCAGGTCACCACGTGCGTTTTGGCGCGCGCAAACTCCGGAACGATCTCCTTGATCGGCGATATCAGCGCGGACGCCGACCGGGCCAGCCTCTCGCGATACCGTCGCATGGGTCGGGTGATGAGCAGGGTGTCGAGCGCCGCCTTCATCGATCCCGGATGATCGACCACCGGAGAATTCACTTCCAACAGACTGGGGATGTGAGCCGCCTCGGCGGAGAGGATTCCCTCGCCGCCGAAGTTGTAATAGCGCTCCATCAGGACATCAGGCTTCAATCGTTGGATCAGATCGGCGATCTGCGGGCGCGCGCGAAATCGGAAGAACCGATGCGAGGGCGCCCAGCGGATCCGATGGATTGAATAACCGCTGTCGGTTGGATGCGCCTCGCCCTGGTCCCGAACCACGGCATGGACCTCGTGACCGCGTTTGGACAATTCCTCCGAAATCTCGTGCACGTGGACGCTGCCGCCGGTCTCGCCAGGAAGCGTCTGATCCGACGCAACGTACAGAATCCGCATTCAGCCTCAACCCAACGAGGGCGCGATGGGCGCCAGAACTCCGAAGAATGGTCCGGTTCGAACTCTGCCGAAAAGGCCCACATCCAGCATCAGGATCTGAGTGAGGGCTCGAGCCACGAACCGGGCGCTCGCCGAAGGCGCCGGCCGTCCCACGATGTGGCTCGGCGCCTTGTCCGGCGAGCCGACGGTCGCGGCGCCTCGCTCGGCCGTGGACCGCCGGCGGCTGCGCTGCTCGACCATCTTCAGAGCCAGATCCTCGATCACCGCCTTCGCGAAGACGTTGTAGTACACGCGCTTCTGGACCCACAGTCCAGCCGATTTCGCGATCTCGTCGAAGTGCTCATGCGACTTGATGGCGTTGATGTGATCGCTCTTCCTCATCGCTTCCTTATCCGAGTCCACCAGACCCATCCGGCCGAGGCGCTTGGAGAAGCGGTTCACGCCGCGCTGGAACGAGGCGATCGTCGACGACTCCATGGCGTGGGTGTAGACGAAGATCCGACCGGCCGCAGACACCGCGCGTCGAGCTTCGACCAACACCTCGCGGACCCCCGCCTCATCGAGGTGTTCGAGGACGTCAAGGGAGTAGGCGCGTGTCGAAGCGCCTTTCCGCAGGGGAAGCCGCCTCAGGTCGCCCACCACAAGACTGACCGAGTCGATGGCGGATTTCAAGAAGAACGGCGCCATGTCGATGCCGCAGACGGAAGCGCCCTGGTCTGCGAAGTGGGCGGCGAACTTTCCGGCCCCGCTGCCGAGATCAAGCACGGAATCGCCGCGTTTCAGGCCCAGCATCCTTGAAACCATCTTCGCCTTGACCCCGGCGGAGAGAACCGGCGGTCCCTCGCGGGCTCCGAGTCTTTCCTGAAATTCCTCGTCGGCATAGTGCGACACCCGGCCGACGTCGGTCCGCGGCAGGAGATCGAGGTAGTTGCGCGACGGGCCGAACTGATACCGGGTGAGGCAGCAGGAACAATAGAAGCCTTCGCCGCGATGTTCGAGAGCCCGCTTGTTGGGACCGCCGCAGGCGCACGACACCCGCTCGGCGTACGAGGCGATGCAGACATCGTGCCCACCGGTCTTGACCCCGCACTTCTGACAGCCCGCCCGGTCGAGACACACCGGGCAGGCGAACCGAGCCGTCCAGTCGGCGTGGATCATCGCGTGCTCCGAACCAGGGCTTCGGGATCTGTGATGTATAGCTTTGCCGTGTTCAGGATGCGCTGCGGCACCGCGGTCACCTGGCGGACAGCCACGCCCGGCCAGTCGAGTTGCTGCCGATCCATGAGTTTCAAACCAAACTGCACCATGAGAGAGACATTCCACCAGATTGCGAGAACGACGACCAGTTTCTGGATTCGGGGAGTGAAGGCCATCAGGCCAAACGCGAATCCGATGATGAAGAGCACGGTGGAGTCCACGAACCGACGGGAGCCGAAAGCACCCGCCTGATGCCAGGAAAGGACCGAGCCGTTGATGAAGATCTGAGCGAGAAGGGCCACGGTCGCGAAGATGCCGGGCGCGCCCAGCTGGAAGACAGCGCGTAGCAGGCCGAAGAAGGAAACGATCAACAGAGGCGTCCACAAAAGCAGACCGTGGCCGGGGCTCATCAGCACATCGAAGAAGTGGGGCGAGCCGAAGTCCATTTTCCTCTGAACCAGTTGGGTCGGGCCGTACGTCCCGTTGAGGGCGTGGTAAGAGAGCAACTGAGGCACGAAGACGAGGCTGGCCGCGCCCAGAACAGAGATTCCGCGTTCGAGCGTTCGCTTGACGTCACCTTTGATCAGGCGAAATCCAAGGTCGAGACCGGGCGCGATCAGAAACAACGCTCCCTGTTCGCGGATGAGCATGGCCAGGCCAGCGGCGAGACCCGTCAGAACCCAGTCGAACACTCCATCCTTTTCCCGGGCCCGCAGCCATAGGAAGAAAAGAAGGGACACCGCGAAGATCGAAGGAGCGTGGGCGAAGGCCGGGGCCACGGTCATGTAATAGAGGGCGGGAGTTCCGAACCAGATGGCCAGCACAGAGATCACCGCCAGACCCTCGGTAACCCCGAGATAGCGCTTCAACGTGCGGAACGCGATCAGGAAACCGAGGATGGCGAGGATCGCCGAACCATAGGCCACGGCGCCGGTGTAGGCCGCCGAAAAGCCATCGGCGGGCCCGCGCAGAACGCCACTCGCGACCAGAGCGTGAGCGGTGAGATAGAAAGGCGCCCAGGTCACGGCCGAACCAATGGGGGCGAAATTGATGGGCCGGTTCGTCTGCGGTTCTCGCCGATCCAGGAACGTCTCCTTGAAGGTCTGAAGCCCTTGAGGATTCGCCTTGTAGAAGTGTTCGTATTCGTTTTTGAAGTCGAGATCGCGATCGAACACCGCGGAACGCAAATGTGAGAAGTACTCGATCTCATCGGCGCCCCGTATCTTCGTGGAGACAAGGGCGAGGGTGAGGGCGCTCGCGACCAGGAACGTGAGCAGGGCTCCCCGACTCACGCCGCCGCTCCCAGGAATTCCTCGATCCGCTCCGCCCGTCGAGCCCACGAGTAGTGCGAGGCCTTTTCGAAGGCGGCCCGGGCCAGGGTTGTCTGCAGCGCTCGATCGGAGAGAACGCGCTCCAGCGCCTCGACCCAGGCCTCGACATTTCCCGGCGCGACCAGAATCCCGGTGCGGTTGTCCTCGACGATCTCTCTCGACGCGCCGGTATCGGAGATGAGCAATGGACGCCCGGCGGCCATGGCCTCGAAGGCTTTGATGGGCGAGGTGTGTTCCGAAGTCATGGCGCTCTTGAGAAACGGCGCCACCACCACGGTGGCGCGGGCAAGCTGGGCCGCGACATCTTTTTGAGGCAGTGAGCCGAGGAAATGGATCCGATCGCCGAGGTCCAGGCTTCGGGCCAGGTTCTGAATCCGATCGAAATCGCTCTCGCCCTGGAGGCCGCCCACGATCACCAGTTCGCCGCGGGTCAGTCGGGCGAAGGCCTGAACCAGAACATCGACGCCCTTCCAGGGATAAAGCTGGCCCGCATAGACCACCCGCTGGTCTTCAGATGGAGGGGTGAACGCTCGATCCTTCGGGATGTCGCAGCCGTTCGGAACCACGGCCGTGCGGGGCCGCGCGCCGAAGAGGCGCTCGAACGTGGCCAGAATGCCCTGGGTGGTCGCCATGAAGCCGCGGGCGCCCGCCCACACCCGACGCTCGCGATCCTCGATCCGGCGTCGCTTGGTTGCGCTCGGGCCCGCTTTGAGGTCATAGAGCTGCTGACGCTCGTCGTACATGATGGCCTCGACCGCATGGGCTTCGTAGGTGAGACGGTCGCAGCCGAGGCGAAGGAGAAGATCGGCGAGCTGAAGGTCACGGGTCACCACGAAACCGCCCATGCGCGAGACTCGCCGGGCCTGGAGGAAGGCCTGGGTCAAATAGCGCAGGCGGGGGACGAGGGAGGAGTTGGGCGCGTGTCCGACCTTGAGCCGGTCCACCTGAAGGCGTGGGGTGGGTTCGACCCCGAAACCGGCGAGAATCTCGGCGGTGGACCGCGGATCGGAGTGACGGACGACCAGCCGGACCTCCCGGCCACGCGCGGCCAGAGCCTGCGCCGTTTTCACCACCTGGATGCCATTGGCGCGCGGGGACGGAAATCGGATGTCCGCGAACAGGACGATCTCGGGTCTTATGGTCACGGCTTCTCCAGCACGTATTCGATCTGGGAGACCATCACGTCGCCCACCACCGGAATAGCGAGAAAGGCGCCGCGCAGGAACTCCGGGATCGCCCGGCTGAAGAAGCCGGTCACGTAGCGCTGTTCCGAGATCAACTTGAAAGGAGAGCAAGCGACCCAGGAGGCGATGCCCCGCAGCGTCACCTCCGTGAGCAGGTCATCTTCCTTTTCCTGACCAGACTCAGCGAGTTTCACGAAGGTATTGGCGCTCGACTGCTCCTTGAGCGCCCAGGGCGCCCGGGCGGCGAGAAAGACGAAGACGCGAAAGGCCAGCTTCCGTCCGAGGAGAAGGTGGATCGGAACCGGAACCCGGAGTCGAGGCAGATGGACGCCGGCGAGCGACCGGGTCGGCGCGGTGGAGAGATAGAACCGCCCGCCGGGCTTTAAAACTCGGGCGCATTCGGTGATGTAGGTATTGGCCGAGGGAAGATGTTCGATCACCGAGTGCGACAAGACCACGTCGAATGACTCGTCGAAATAGGGAAGTTTCAAACCGTCACCCTGGGTGAAAGCCACGTTCCGTATGCCTTTTTCGCGGGCCAGCCGGGTGCCAGAGTCCGAGAACCTTGGCGAGAGATCGAGCCCGACCGCAAAAGACACCTCCTCCGCGATCGACAGCGCGGTCCCGCCGCTTCCGCAACCTGCATCGAGCACCCGACCCCGGAGCTTCACGCCCGACCGCTCGATCGAGAGAATCACCTTGGCGCTGCGGATGTACTCGAACATGGCGTAGTGGTATTCGCTGCGGAAGCGAATCTCGCCCGCCGCCCGGATGGCGTCGTTGTCGATGTCTCTCATGGAAGGGCTTTTTCGTAGATCTCGCAGTAGCGATCGACGAGCCCACGAAGAGAGAAACGCTCATCAATGACCCGGGAAGTTCTTTCGCTGATCCGGCGATTTTCTCGCAACGCGGCGGCGATGCCATCGGCGAGGGCCTGGGGATTCTCCCGCGGGACGATGAGGAGATCGTCGGGGAACAGGGCGCCCAGCTCCAGACCGCCCGGATTGTCGGTTGAGACCACCCGCGTGCCGCAGGCCAGGGCTTCGAGGACCACGGTCGGGGTGGCTTCGAGTCGCGAGGACAAAACGAACAGATCCGCGGCCGCGTGCAATTTCGCGACGTCCTGATTGGGGACGAGGCCGAGGAATCGCACCCGACTCGAAATCCCCAGCTCTTTCGCCAGCGACTCGAGACCCGCACGCTCGTCGCCCGACCCCGCGATGACGAGCCTCAGTTTCGCCGGGGTTGGATCCAGAAGGGCGAACGCTCGCAGCAGCGTCGCATGATCCGCGAGAGGGTGAAGACGCTTGACGTTGAAGAGCAGTAATTCGCCGGAACTGAGCAAAGGAGCGCGTACGGCGTTTCGTTCCGCGATCGCGAGCGGTGAGAAGAGCAGATCCACGGCGGGATACACGACCGAGGCTTCGCGGATCGGCACGTCCAGCTCGCGGGCCCGGGCCAGAAGCCCGGCGCTGTAGAACGTGGTATGCCGGGCGTTCTGATTAAGGGTTCGAAAGGCGTGGTTCCGGCCATCGTGGTGCCAGATCTCCGTGCCGTAATGGGTGAGCACGTAGGGCTTGCCGAGCCTGACCGCCGCCCGGGCCGCCACCTGGTTCATCCACGTGTTCGAATGCACATGCGCGATGTCCGCTCGGTCGAGCAGGGGCCGGGCCTTTCGGCGGGTCTCCAGCGCTTCCAGCAGTTGAGGGACCCGCGTGACCCGGAAACGGGTTCGACGATTGATGTAGGCGGTGCGAGGGCGCTCCGGATCCGAGGTTTTGAAGGTAAGAAAGGACACCCCGTGCCCGCGCTTTTCGAGCTCCTGACCGAGCACGTGAGGCAAGAGGGCATTCGCCGCCTGATAGGGGGGGAGGTGCGGCGTCACCATGAGGATGTTCAAGGGTGCTACGGACTTATCCTGGGCGGCGGGCCGACAGCTTTCTGGCGAATCGCCTCCGCGGCTTCGAGATACGTGACGCTTCGGGCGTCAAGCCGGCCCATGATGTGGGCGAGTACCGCCTCCAGCCTCTCAAAGAAGCGATCGACGTCGGCCGCGGTCTGGTTGTAGGGCGAGGCGCCCGGCGCCAGTTCGCTCGAGTGAAAGAGCATGTTCAGCGTCGGGACCCCGCGCGCCACCAGAGAGCTGGCCAGAGCCTTCGCGTCCTCCGCGCTCGAGTAGGACGGCCGGAGCCATACCGCCCGGAGGCCTAGCCGTTTCAGGTAGCCACGCCAGGGAATGGCGGGCAATGAGGTGAACCACCGCTCCAGGCCCTTGGGAAGCCAAGGTGTCGTGGCCGAGGAAACCGGGATCTCGAGGACACTGGACGTGCCGGGCGCTCGCACATTCTTGAGGCTCGGCCAATAGGGAGTTACCGGAGCCCCGGCGAAGGACGGCCCGCCCTTGCGTCTTTCGTTGAAAAGCGGATCCACGCTCGTGTCGACCCTATAGCCGAGGGTCTCCAGGATCCTCAGCGACCGCGCATCGAAGCCGTGGCGGCCGGCCCGATAGCTCACGGGTCGGACGCCCAGAGACGACTCGATTGTCTCGGTGAGTTCGAGCAACTGGGCCTCGAGAAGAGCGTCCTCCAACTGACTTGGATATCGACCTACCAGATCTTCCTCCCGATACGGGGGCGAACTCCAAGGATGCAGGTGAGCGCCTGCCTCGCAGCGTCCCGAGCCGACAAGATCGCGGAGGATCGACCTGGAAGGGTCCCGGGTGGCCATCTCGTGTGTGACGAGGTACGACGGCCGAACGCGGTAGCGATCGCACAAGGCCTGCAAACGGGGCAGCGCGCGCGCGTTCTCGACCGACAACCGCTTCCGGCCTTCCATGGACCATTGGTCGTCGGCTTCGGTGTCGACACCGACCATGAAGAGAGGCTTGTCGCTCATGCGCGGTCCAAGTCTCCATCGCCGATGAAAAGATTCCAATTGGCCACGTCGCCCAATACCGGTTTCGGGCCCGAGGCGCCGTCGAAGGTTCCTCGGTAGGCGACGCAATACTGAACCGCCGTGGTTCCCGCCCGAAATCCGTGCCGCTTGAGGGCCAGCGCCAGCCGCGAATTGAGGCAGTAAACCTCGACGCGCACCAGCCCCTTTGTAGAAAAGTCTGCGCCCGCCGCGGCAAGAAGTGCATCCTGCGTGGCGAGATCTGTGGTGTCGCAAAAGATATCGACGATAACTCCGCGGCGGAAGCTGGTCTCACCCTCTTCCCGGATGACGGCGTAACCGGAAAGCCGGCCCGCTTTCCGGGCTTCAAGCACGCGATACTCGCGGAATGGACAGGCCAGGTACTTCCAGCGCAGGTACTTGGCGTCGCGGCGGACGGAGGTGGCGTACGACGAGCGGGCCCGAAGCCAAAGGTCATCATATTCGTCGCTTAGGGTCTGGACCTGAAGGATCTCCACGTCCAGAGCCGCTCCGGGGCTTCGCGAAAAGATCTTCAGACCCACCCCGAGGAGAGGGCCCGCCATGGACCCGACCGCTTGCCCCCATTTCTTTCTAGCGACCGCGACCGGATCCAGAATCTTCACAAAAGAGGGCACCGGGCCGACATCCGTAAATAGCTTCTTAAAAAGGGGATACGAGGAAGGCGTGAGGCCAAGAGCCAGAGCCACATCAACTCCGTCCGCCCACCGATTCGAGAGAGAAATACCGATCCCGCGACCCTGGGCGCTCTTCCGGACGAAATAGTCGTTTCCCGCCGACGCTCGGACCTCGTGGTCACCCCACCACAGGGGAAACGGCATGGTGGCCATTTGGCCCAAAAGAGTGTCCCCTTCCCGGGCCATCCAGATTACCGGCCCGTCCTCCGGAGTGTTCGGATTTTCAAAGTACTGCCAGTCGTACCGCCTACGACTTCGCTCAAGGTTCCCACCGCCGAAGACCTCGGCATACAGGGCAAAGAGTTCGGGATCGTGCTCGGGGCGTCGACGGACAATCTCAAGGCTGGTCATTGCTGGTTGGGCGCTTCGCAGGGGAGAGTAGCCGAAGACCGGCCGACGCGGTTCGCGGGGTGATAATGCCTGCGTCGGACCAAATTGCTTTTGGGAGGGGGGCGCAGCACTTGCTGCGTCCCCTCCCGAAGCTTCCTCTTGGAGGAGGTTCCCGACTTTACGGGAGCAGAGTTTGGTTTGGAGGGTTATTGGAGGGTAGTTACTTCTTCTGCCCTATTAGACGAGCAACAGGCGTGCCATGGTTGTAATGATTCTCACGAAATTCATTTTAGTGAGGTTCCTCACAGGATTTCGCCGGCGTGACGCGTCTTAGGTGTTGAAGCTCTTGAAGAAAGAAACGAAAAGCAGTGTGTTTCGCTCGGCTGCCAAGGTCGGAGGTCGTGGAAAGTCGGACACGGGGTTGTGATCTGACTTGTGTTCTCTTGTACACTCGTGCGCTTTGGAACGTTCTGAACGAAGGATTGCGTAAATGAAAAAGAAGAAATTCGTCGGTTTGCTCGTTCTGGCTGCGGGATCTTTCGCCGCCGGCCTCGCGCGAGCTGACGCCAAGAGCGACCAGACGATCGCCAAGGCAGAGGAGCAGTTCGCCAAGGGCAAGCCGGACGATGCCATCAAGTCTCTGTTGAAGCTCGTCGGCAATTCCCCATCCGTCGAGGCGTATCTCGCTCTCGCCCATATTCAGGAGCTCAACGGCAACGGGGACGAGGCGGCCGAGAGCACGGCGAAAGCCGTCGAGATCAGCGCTTCGGCGAGCCCAAGCCTCAAAGCACAGGCCTTTGCGGCTTCCGCCCGTCTGGCCCTTGGAAGCGGCACCGGAAAGACCGCTCTCGACATGGCCACCAAGGCCGTGGCGGCCGAGAAGAACGCCGGTTCGCTCGCCGCGCTCGCTTCCGCGCAGGCGCGCGCCGGGGACGCCAAGTCGGCGGACGCCGCGGCCGATGCCGCCATTGTGTTGGACAGCGTGAGTTCGGTCGCGCACCAAGGCAAGGGGGACGCGATGACCGCCTCCGGTCAGATCGCGGAAGCGGTGGCGGCCTATCGCAAAGCGACGGAGCTTGATCCTAAGAATACGACCGCGCGGGTCGGCTTGGCCTATTCTCTCGTGGCCGTGAACAAGTCGACCGAAGCGAGAGCCGTCGCTCTCAAGGCCACCGAGATGGACAAGAACTCGGGCGCCGCCTACGCCGTCCTGGGCTATGCCATCTCCGCCGAGAAAAAATTCAACGGGAACGACGCGTCCTGGAGCGACGCCATCGCCCAGGCTCAGCAAGGCGCATTCCTCGCCCCCAAGAATCCCCAAGTTCAGATGGTGGTCGCGCAGCTCTTTGAGGCCCGTGGCAACTACGACCAGGCGCAAGTCGCCTATCAGACGATTCTCACGAACGATCCGGGCTTCACCGCGGCTCGTATCGCCATCATCAACACCAAGTTCCGGCGCGGCAACCTCGATGGCGCGGTCGCGGAGGCGGCCGAACTGGTAAAGGCGAATCCGGAAAGTGCGGAAGCGAACCGGATGTACGGTGAGTTCCTGGCCCGCAAGGGCATGTACAAGGAAGCCATTCCGCATCTCGAGAAGGCGACCGCGGCCATGCCCCGGAGCGGAGACGCCTTCGCCATGCTCGCTCACTCCTATCACATGACCCGCTCCTTCGAAGATGCCAAGGAAGCCTACGCCAAAGCAGTGCAGCTGAATCCGGCCGACGACGCGATCAAGTCGAACTATGGCCTGCTTCTGGGCATGAGCGGCGAAGCCGACAAGGGCGCGCAGGTTCTGGCCGCGCTCACCGCCACCCCGGACTACAAGAGCGCCGCGGGGTTCGCGAACTACGGCTGGGTGCTTTCGCGCATGAAGCCCCCGAAGGCTGATGCGGCCATCGCCGCCTACCGGAAGGCCATTGAGCTGGAGCCCACCAACGCGGGTCTGTACTACGGCATGGGCTGGGCCCAGTATTACGCCCAGCATTACCCCGATGCCATCGCCGCCTTCGACAAGGCGGGTTCAATGGACAAGGCGCTTTATGCCGACACCCGTTCGGGTGTCGGCTGGAGTCAGTACTTCATCGCCGTGAACGCGGACAAGACGAATCCGAATTTCGCGAAGACCAAGGAAGCCGAGGCGGCAGGAGAAACGGCGGGGCGGCCCGATGCGCGCCTCATCGATGCGGTGGCGCGGTACGAGAAAGCGGTCGCCGACGGCAAAGCCGCGGAGGCGGCCGCCCTGGTTGCAGCCCAGCGCGATGCCGGCGACGCAGGAAACGACGCGGTGGACATCGGCAAGCTGTCCCGTCAACTCCAGAAGGGTTCGATCACTCAGCGGGTCGACGCCGCGAACGCCCTCGCCGCCGCGGGCGCCGATGCCGCGGAAATCCTGGGCTATGCGCTGGAGACGGATAGCGTCATCGCCGTCCGTCAAGCGGCCGGGAACTCCCTGCGACGGATGGGCGCGGGCGCACGGAAGGCTCTTCCGGCGCTTCGCCGGTATGCCGCAACCCAGCAGATTGCGAACCCCATGCCCAGCAAGGATGAGATGGCACTCGAGTTCATGGAGAGCGATCTCCGCAATGTGATCCAGGAAATCATCCGGAAGCTGAAGTAAGCTGTTCGCCCCCCCGGGGGGCCTTCGCCTGCGTTCGCTGGCGCTCCTTCGCTGTGAGGGGTCTACTTCTTTCCCACGGAGAGTCGCCAGACGGAGCCCGGCGCGCACGGTCATCGCTCCCAGGGGCCACGCCCCGAGTGGCGGCGGGGGATTTCGGTTTCTTCTGCGCCGCTTATGCCCGGGCGCGCTCGATCAGCCAGTAGGAGATCGCCGATACGGCGGCTGCGGCCGGAATGGTCAAGACCCAGGCCCAGACGATCCGGCCGGCCAGGCCCCAGCGGACGGCGGAGATTCTCTTCGTGGCTCCAACCCCTATGATCGCCCCCGCGATGGTGTGGGTGGTGGATACCGGTATGCCCGCGAAGGTGGCCAGACCGATCGACAGGGCGCCCGCGGTTTCCGCGCAGAAACCACCGAGAGGCTGAAGTTTCGTGATCTTCGAGCCCAGCGTCTTCACGATGCGCCATCCGCCGAACATGGTGCCCAGGCCAATGGCCGCATGCGCGGCAAAGGCGACCCAGAAGGGGATGTAGAACTCCTTCTGATAGCCCGAGGCCACGAGCAGACTGGCGATGATGCCCATGGTCTTCTGCGCATCGTTGCCGCCGTGGTTGAGCGAGAAGAAGGCGGCGGAGAGAAGCTGCAGTCGCCGGAAGAGAGTGTCAAGCGTGTACGGATGCCACTTTCGAAAC
>JAENWE010000104.1 GCA_016650185.1 Vicinamibacteria bacterium
CCAGGAGCCCCTCGCCGTGGATCTCGATCCCGAGTTCGACATTTTCCGCAAGCTCGACCCACGCGAGACTCCGCCTTCCATCGGCCAGATCTTCGGCGAGCCCCATATCCTCGCGGTCCTGGCCTCGAAGGCCCCAGCCGCCCAACAGAAGGCCTACCGTGAGCTGGTGGAGGGCTGGCGGACCGACAGCCATATCGTGGACGTGACGCTCGATACCGAGATCACCGGTCTTCCACACGATCGAGCGGTCTGGCTGCTCGGTCGGGAGAATCGCTTCGCACCCGCTGTGTTCGACCGAACCTTGAAAGAAGGCTCCTCTGAAATCCGCATCGATGGCGAGTCGATGGCACTCACCGGACATTCGGTCGTGCTCACCGAACGCCACCCCGAAAACGTAGAGAAGGCGGTGGGCTGGATTTTCGGCGACCCTCCGACCGCGATGCCAGGACTCGGGCGGAAGCTCCCCCACTACGGCAAGTACTCGTACCTCGGCTTCGAAGGCGAGGAACCGGTGAACGTGCTGAAGGGTCAGTGGTCGCCCGCCGACTCGCCGCTGCACACCGACCTCCGCTCATCGAGCACCCGCGCCACCGCCCTCCAGGCCATGGCGCTCAGGCCCCGCTCGGCCCTGGCCGAGCTTCCGCCGGTGTTCTCCCAGAAGGCACTCATGGAGCATGTCGAGTTCCTCGCTTCGCCCAAGCTTCAGGGCCGAGGGCCGGGCAGCGAAGGCATCACCGCCGCAGCGCAGTACATCGCCGATCGGTTCAAGGCCATCGGACTGAAGCCGGGCGGCGACAAGGGCGGGTACTTCCAGACCTTCACCCTCGATAAGGGTCCACAGGGAACGCCGGTCGAGACCACGAACGTCATCGGAGTTAGCCCCGGGACCAAGGCCGAGTGGAAAACTCAGTCGGCCATCCTGTCGGCGCACTACGATCACCTCGGTCTCGGTTGGCCGGATGTCCACAAAGGCGATGAGGGCAAGGCTCATCCAGGCGCCGACGACAACGCCAGCGGAGTCTCCGTGATGATCGAGTTGGCCAAGGCGCTCAAGGCTTCGGGAGAACCCTCACGGACCCTCGTGTTCATCGCGTTTTCCGGCGAGGAGGCCGGACTCAAGGGTTCCGCGCACTACGTCGAGCATCCCTTGTTCCCTCTCGACCAGGTGATGGGCGTGATCAACCTCGACACCGTGGGCCGGCTGGGCAATGACAAGGTGTCGGTGCTGGGAACGGGCACGGCCTCGGAATGGCAGCACATCTTCCGGGGCGCCGGCTTCGTGACCGGAGTGGAGAGCCGCCTCATCCCCGAGTCCATGCAATCCTCGGATCAAATCAGCTTCATCAGGAAGAACGTTCCCGCCATTCAACTCTTCACCACCGTGGGGGCCGACTACCATCGTCCCACCGACACCGCGGACAAGATCGACGCGGCTGGTCTTGTGAAGGTGGCTTCCTTCGCGCGCGAGGGCATCGCGTATCTGGCCGAACGAGAGACGCCTCTCACGAACTCCATCAAGAACGTCGGCGCCGACGCCCCGGCCGCGGCCCCCGCGCCCGCAGGCGGGGGCGAGACTCAAGGACGGCGCGTGAGCTTCGGCACCGTTCCAGACTTTGCTTTTGCCGGTCCGGGCGTCCGGGTCGGCGGCGTCGTCCCGGGCTCGCCCGCCGAAAAGGCCGGTCTGATGGACGGAGACATCCTGATGAAACTCGATGCCACGGAGATGACCGGGCTGCAGGGCTTCTCGGATTTCCTGAAGACGGCAAAAGCCGGCCAGGCGGTCGCCGTTTCACTACTTCGCGAAGGGAAGCCCCTGACCTTGACTGTTACTCTGGTCGAGCGCTAGCGCTACTTGGGCAAGCCCAGATCGTCGATGGGCGCCGGTCGTCCGAGCATGAAGCCCTGGGCCAGGACAAAGACGTGTAGCCCGTTCCGAAGTCGTCCACCGCAAGGCGCACTCCCATCTGCAGTGAGAAACTCCGGTTCGTTCGCGGAGCGCCAGAACTTCGGCTCGATCAGGTTCACGTGATTCCAAGAACTTCGGCTCGTTCTCGGTAGTCCAGGAACTCCGGTTCGTCGACGCCCGCGCAACCGGCGGCCCGTTCACGACCGCCGCTCGAAAACCAGCCGACCGTCTGCTCAAACGTCAACGATCTGACGAAACGCATCAACCTGAACCCGAGCGATTCCAGCGAAGGGCGTCGCAACGCGAACCTGAACCCGGTCGCGATCAGGCCCACAACTACGCCATCGCCCGCGGCAGCGCCTTCGAATGTCTCGCCGTCCTCGATCTGCTGGATCTCGAAACAGTGATCGCGGGGAGCGGCCAAGCCCGCATCCTGATCGAACGACTGATGGCCGTTCTGACTGCGTTGATCCGAAAGTGAGAGGGACCTGAACCGGCGCAAGCGTCCGCTACGCTCGCCGTCTCTCCCTCGAACTCCTGGAGTCGCCATGCCCGCAA
>JAENWE010000105.1 GCA_016650185.1 Vicinamibacteria bacterium
ACCGCCCGCTTCAACGAAACTAGGTCCAGCTCGCGCTTCACCGAGTTCACGGAGGCGAGGAGCTTGAGCATCGAGCGGCGAGGGGACTCGAGCAGAACGCATGAAGGCCCGGCTTTGACCGTGGCCGAGCGACGACGGCCGGAGATCAGGCCCATCTCGCCGAAGAATCCGCCGGCGCCCAGGGGGATGTCGAGCGGTTCCCCGCCCTTTCCCTTGCTCTCCACCAGAACCGTCCCTTCCACGACGGAGAAAAATGAGTTCGAGTAGTCGTTGCGCAGGAAGATCGTCGAGCCCGCTTTGGGGGTCAGGAGTTCGCTCTCGAGCATGAACTCGCGAAGTTGAAGCGTGGTGAGCCCGGCGAACAGCGGAACATTGGTCTGGATCTGGGCCAGGCCCTCGGCCACTGAGCCGAAGCTCGGCACCGGATCGAACTTGGCCTTGAGAAGAGGCTCGTCGGCCGCTTCCACCGGGCGCTCAAGGATGTGCTCGACCACCTCGTAGCCCTGGTTCATGGCCTGTTTGATGAGCGGGCAGCCCCCAAGGGCGCCGACTACGAACAGCCCGGGGACGTTGGACTCGTACCGCTCCGACAGACGAGGCACCGCGCCCCGATCCTTGCTGGGAAACTCGACTCCGAAGGCCTCGACCAGCGCGCGCGGAGGCGAGGCGCCGAGCCGGGCGATGATCCGGTGGCAGGGAATGGTCTCGGCTCCATCGGGAGTGGTTGCCATGTACTCAGCCGGGAACGGGCCATCCTTGGCCACAACCTTCACCGTGCTGGTGCCCACCCGCAGCTCGAGTTTGCCCTCCTTGACCGCAGCCTGAACCAGACTGATGTTCCCATCCTTCACACCGACGAACTCGTCGTTCCGGTTTATCAGGATGACCCGATTTTGCTTCGCCAGGGCCAGGGCGTTTTCGATTCCCGCGTCGCCGGCGCCCACCACGATGATGGTTTCGTCGGAGTACTCTTCGGGGTCATCCAGCTGATACTGGACGCAGCTCAGGTCCTCGCCCGGAGTGCCCAGCTTGCGAATGTTCCCCTGCATCCCGATGGCCAGGATCACCGCCTCCGCCTCAAGTCCGTCACCCGAAGCGAGGGCAATCTGGAAGGCGCCACGCTGCCCCTTGATGCCGGAGACTTGGGCCCCGTAGCGAACGTTGACTTCGTACCGGCCTAGTTCATCAGCCCACTTCCCGAGGATCTCTTCGCGAGTGCCCGCGGCGAAGCTCATCGGACTTCTCAGGGGGAGAATGCCTGGCTCCGCCATGACATGCTTACCCTTCTGATACTTCTGGATGGTCTGGGAGTAGAGTTCGCCCGCCTCGAGAAGCACGTGGGAGACGCCCAGTTCGGCGGCGTGCCCGGCCGCGGAGAGCCCGCTTGGCCCGGAACCGACGATCGCGATTTTGAAACGTTCAGTCATGACTCACCTGTGGGCTCGCCGGAAGGCCCTCCAGGATTGTGCGGAATTCCTGAAGTCGCTTCTGAAACTCGGCCGGCTGATAGTTCTCGTCGTTCGAAAGAGGATCTCGCAATCTGGCCAACCCCTGATTGACGGATCTGACATTGGCCAGCAAACCCTGACTGCGCATGTAATTCAAGACGCTCCCCACCGCCATCACCGACTGCTCGGCCGCGGCGTAGTCTTTGTAGTGGCCGGCTAGTCCTTCGTCCACGAGGGCGAGCGCCACCCCTCGAAGGGCGGAGTCGTCGAAACGGTGGGACGCGATGGTCTCGGCCGCTTGTTCGGCCACGGCGCCCAAAGCCTGGGCGCTCGTCGCAAGCGCGCCTTCGCCCGCGATAGCGCGATGAACGGCGACCACCCGGGCGCTTATTTCCTCCGCCACCGGCGGGTCGACCACGTGCATGATGGCCCGCAGCATCAGCATATTGGAGTCATTGAGGCGCGCCAGTCCAGGAGCTGATCGGCCGCCGAAACTCCCGCTGGACGTCCATTTCTTCTCCGACATCGGGTGGTGGCATGCGTAGCAGTCGAAGAGGACGAACTCCGGAAAGAGGCCATCGCGGCCCCGGTTCGGATCGGTCAAAACCTTCATCGTCTCGGCCACGGCGAGGGCCTGGCCGATCGCCCAGACCTTGGCGCCATTCCACTTCCCCTTGCGGGCTTCGTAATCGGCATCGACCCGGAAGTGCGACGGACCGATTTGCGAGAAGGTCTCCAGCTTGAAGCTGAGGCGCGGGTGTCCGGCGCCCATGAGGCGGTGAGTCACGAAGCGGTCCGCGTTGCCGAAATGGCACGACATGCACAGGCGCGCCCTGGGAATGGGCTGATCGGTCGGATAGAGCCCGTGAGCGATGTTCTGGGCGTGAGTGGCGCCGGGTACGGCATGGGACGCAACCCAGCGTTCGGCCGGTCCGTGGCACGCCTCGCAGGTGACCCCGTCCGAAAGCTTGGCCCGGGTTCCCATCGAAGCTGAACCCGGGTTGTGAGCATGGCAATCGAGACAGATCTTCGACTTTTCAGCCGGGTCGCTCAGTCCCAAGTTCTTGGCAATCTTCCGGGATTGTGCGTTCAGCAGCACCAGGGTGGCGCGCGCGTGCTTGTCGACTCTGGACCAGGTGATGTACTCGTTTTGAAGGATGTGCGCATCCTTCCATTCGACCATCGAGCCATGGCACAGGCTCGAGGCGCAGGTCACCACACCGAGGGTCTTGTCCCGAGTTTCGTAGGGAAGGGGGCGCGGCCGGGACGCGCCAGTGTCACGTCCCTGCTGAGCCGCAAGCAGGATCGGCGCGCTGACCAGGATCGCCCCGGCCAGGATTAGGAAGCCGAGGGGTGCACGGGAGCGATTCCTCATCGTGTGTGCTCCTTCTCTCATCATTTCTGTTTCGCGGCCGTGGCGGGAACAACACCCGGATCGCTGGTTAAGCCTTGGCCCAAGGGCGCCATGACCGGGCGGGCCACGAACGCCGACAGGTCGACCGCATCGGACACCGTCCATGGAACTCCATCCGGCTTGAGATACATCTTCTGCATCTCTTCTCGCGTAAACGGCCGCGAGCCGATTCGTCCCATCACCGCAATCTGGCCGCCCGTCTCGTCCACCGCCCGGTCGCGATCGAGACCCTTCGACAGGGCGAGTGCGGGCGACTCGGTCCGCCGCGTCGCAATCAGGTGGGGTCTCGGCTCGGGTGAGAAGCCGTAGAACTTCGGCTGGCTTTCCGGTGAGGTCAATTGGAGAACCCTCAGTCCGTTTCGACCGTCGGCCACGTAGGCGAACAACGACGCATTGGTGGACCCCACGATCACATCCCGCGCATCGTTGATCAACCCGTCGGCGGTAAAGGTCTGCACCAGGCGCGGTTCCTCGGCACGCTCCACGTCCACGATGGCGATTCCCTGCTTCCCCGCCGCGATGTAGGCGTAGGTGCGGGCCACATAGATTCGATTGGCCTCGGCGAGTGGCACCGCCGGAGCTTCGGGATGCAACAACCGGGCTTTCTCGGGAACAGTGACGTCGACCACCCGCAGCCCGGAAGCGTCGGTCACGAAGAGATACCGGAACTGAAGAGCGGAAGCCCGCATGCCCTTGATATCCACCACCGCGGCCACCCTCGGCCTGAGGGGCTCGTCCACGTCCAGAATCACGAGGCCGCGGTCAGCCGCGATGTACAGATAGTGACCGCCCACCGTGATATGGCGAGCACCGGTCAGGACGCCGCCCGCGTTCCAGGTCAGGGCGCGGTCGATGTTGTTGTTTCGGGGCTCCAGGTCAGCGAACGTGTTCACGTCCACCAGGATCAATCCCTCCACCGCGTCCACCACGAACGCGTAGTTGTAGATGGGATGGAAGGGCTGTTCCTGATTTGTCACTCTCATCAGATCCCCCTGGTTCCGGACTGGGTCGATGGGCTGACCGGTCGGAAGAGCCATGCACGTGGCGTTCGTGGTCGCCACATGCGCGTCGTGACCGAGCGGCGAGAAAGGCGCGGTGATGATTCGCTGAGAGAACCCTTTGTTGGCTATCGACGCCACGTCGTAGACACGGAACCCGCCCTTGCCCTCGGCCACGAACAGATACTCGCCGCGCAGTTGCAGACACGAAGCCGCGCCCGAGGTTCCGTGCGAGTGCGCCTCCTGAAGCTCAAGTCCTCGGTCCTTGTGCTGGGCTGACCAATCAGGGTAGGCGAAGCGTTGCAGATAGCTTCCGATCACGGCCTGGGGCTCGTCCCACTCCGTCACCTTCACCGCGGTCACATGTCCGGTGGACCCGACATAGGAGTTCAACCCAACGAAATTCAGGAAATTCGTGCCCTGAAGGAGCAGTTGGGCCATGATGGCGTTGTTGTCACCGCTGGCCGCGACATGACAGTCGGTGCAGGTCTTGGTCTCGGTCGTGCGCTCGGTGTGCGGATAGTGCGGTGCGAAGGCCTGGGACGAGAAACCCGATGACGAGATCGGCGGCTGCTGCACATAGATCCGTTCACGATTCGTGTTGGTGGACGAGAGCACCAGAGCCGACGATGAACGCACCGGCGCGATCCGATTGCCCTTGACCCCGCCGTGCCGGCCCAGCTGGAAGGCGTCATCGCGAGCCACCTGGGGGTTGTAGGTCGCAAAGTTGCGGGTCTCTCCGCCTTCGAAGTGAAGGCGCGAGGTCTTCCAGTTGGCCTCAACCGGCAGGTGGCAGCCCGCGCAGGTCGTGGTCCAGGAGGTGTGAC
The DNA here is from genome assembly GCA_016650185.1 of Vicinamibacteria bacterium. GTDB lineage: Bacteria > Acidobacteriota > Vicinamibacteria > Fen-336 > JAGNNV01 > JAGNNV01. The sequence continues at coordinate 4,688 of JAENWE010000105.1, forward strand.
ACGAGTAGCAGGTCATCTTGTCGTCGGAGTGCGCGTAGCTGCTCGAGGGGATTCCGGCGCCCCAGGTTTGAGACATCCCGGTACTGATGGTCTTCGCCCGCGCCGCCTTGGCGTTGTAGTTGGGATGGAGGGGATTCACGGAGTCTTTGACCAAGTGCATTTCCCACTCGAGATCCGGATCGACGGCCGAGCGTTGGTAAAGCTTGCCCTCGCGCCATTCAAAGCGTCGCCGTCCGTCCTGGGTCCGCATCAATTTCAAGTCGCGCCCAGAACCTAAGGCCGCGGGTCCGGACGTGAACAGAGTCGGGTAGGTCGTGGCCGTTCCGTGACAGTCGCGGCAATCGACTTCGATGGCCGCCGCCACCTCTCCGTAGATGTGGCCGTTCCCGTGAGCGTCCTGGGAGAAATGGCAGTCCACACATTGCATCCCCTTCTCCATGTGGATGGAAGCCAGGTGGACGGCCTTCTGGAACTTCTTGGGATCGTCGTCAGCAACCGCCTTGCCGGCCGCATCCAGGAGCGTGCCCTTTCGATCCCGCTTGAAGACGGCGCGGAAGTTCCAGCCGTGTCCATGGTAGTCGGCGAACTGGGTGTCCGTGAGCTTGGCGTTCAGCAGCGACACGTCCTTAAGGAAGTCGGGGTCCGACCACTTCCCGCGAATCGATGCGCCCTCCGGGTTCCGGTCGAGAATCTCACGGGCTTCTGCGTCGGTCGGATACTTCTGCTTCTCCGGCCACATGTGCGGCGCGTCCGACTCGTAGTCCCACATGATGTAACCATAGAAGGTGTTCACGAAAACGTTCGGCTGATGCATGTGGCAGACCATGCACTGGGACGACGGAATGGCGCGAGTGAACTTGTGCTCCAGCGGATGACCGCTCTCCCCGCGACGGATGGTGGGATCGTCGGTCTGGCTTGCGCCGGTGTTGCCGAACTTCGCGTAGGGCCCGGAGTGCTTCGGATCGCGGTCGTTCGCGTACACGGAGTGGCAGGCGGTACATCCTGAAGACCGATAATCGCCAGGCTGATCATTGGTGCCCAGGAACCACAGATGCGGGTCATTGAGCCGCGTCTTTGTCATGTTGAGAAGAGGGACCGAGATTCGGCTGCCGGTGCCCGGTCCTCGATTCGACTGCTTGAGGTCGGGGCGCCCCGGTTCGTCGAGTTTTTGGATCGCCCCGGTGCTGTTCGGAAGCCCGACTTCGGGGAACTGCGACGATATGACTCTCCCCCCCCGCTCGAACACTCGGAAGACATCCCCCGGGGGCATTGTTTCCCAGGGCGGCAGCGGAGCGAGGGAAGGGAGGATCCCCTTGGCGATCATCGCTGCGTCCGGGACCACCGGATTCATCAGCTTGGCGGGCTCTCCATCCTTGGTGTAGGCCTCGCCGAGGATGGGGCGCTTGAGTTTCAGGATTCCATTGTTGTACGCGGCCCCTCCCCACAACATCGCGGAGGTCGCCATGAGGCTTCGCTCGGAAGCCTGGACAATGGGCAGGTGACAGGCCCCACAGGCCAGCCGAGCCACCCGGAGGTCGCCCGGATTCACGAAGCGAATGAACTCCGAACTCTCCTTGTTGAGAAGAGTGTAGGAGGCCTTCGGGTTGGCGCTTGAGGGCGAATGCCACGACCCGGGATAGTCCGGCAGCAGGTGCGCCTTGTCTCGGGCCGCCGCGTATGGAGTCAGCGCGGGTACCTCTCCGCCGCCATGACCCTCACTTTGGGCAGACGCTCCGTGGTTCTTTTCTTCGGCAGGCTCGCCGTGACTCGCTGTTTCGGGAGACTCTCCGTGGTTCTTTTCTTCGGCGGAGCCTCCGGGATTCTTTACCGTCGCATCGCCCCCGTGACAATCGGTGCAGCCCAGCACGACCCCAGGATTCTCGTGCATCGTCTTGTGGCCCGAGGAGGTGTGGCAAGTCATGCAGCCCTCGGTCTTGAGCTCGGCATCCTCGACACTTTGATGTGCGGGCGCACTCGGCGCCATGGTGTAGTTCCGCTTGACCACCACTGCTTTGTCGGAGCTCGCCTGGACATCGTCGGACCGAGCGGCGAGCAGAAGAACCACGGCGAGGCCAAAGCCGGCTCCGGCCGCGAACGGGCGCAGCGAACTCCACCGGGCAGGGTGAATCAGGTCAAAGGGGGTCATCATCACTCAGTAGGTAAAGAGCAGATTCATCAGAATCGAATATTGCGGGCCTCGGCGGTTCTCGTCGTAAAGCTGCCTGAAGGACCGCCCAGGGAGAAGCGCCGCCCCCGAAACGTTGAGGACGATGTTCTGGGTCATGAGAGGACGGAACTGAACGGCTATGGAGGTGTCGATTCCGACGAAGCGAGCCACCGGGCCTTGATTGCGGAGGACCGAAAGGACGGTGGTGTTGGCAAACGCAATGGCCGAGACATTGCCCACCACTCGCACTTGAGGCGTCACATCGAGGTCCGCACCGAGGCCGGTGAACAGCAACCCCGGGTTCACGAAATTCGACTGTCCCTGATCCTTGGAGGAACGAAGCGAAGGAAGCACGCCGTTCCGGCCGGACAGGGCAACTCCGCCACCGCCCACCAGGGGCACGGCCTGCCGGATCCAGAAACCGGTATCGGCGCCCGCGATCTGCGGATTCTCCATGATGGCGTCGAAGCCCGTGGCCTTGCCGTCAAAGGGGTTGCTGTCGCCGGTCGAGCCAATGAGGGTGAAACGACCGCGAACCCAGTCGAAATCGCGCGACAGTTCCATCGCCCCGAAGGCCGCGAGAATGTTCTGGGGCCGTTGGGCCAAGGGATGGCGCGAATCGTGGCCGACCGCGCCATAGAGGGAGGTGGTGAGATTCCAGCTTCCAAAGTGCCCGTCGCCATTCAGACCAAGATAGGTCACGTTGTAGTGGTGCGGGCGCAGGTCCCCAAGCACAGCCGGACGCTCCAGGAGCCCGTTCTTGTTGTAGTAGTCCTCTCCATCTTCCCCGTTCCAGTTGTTGATCAGCGTGACCTGGGTGGTGTGCCCAACGCGAGGAAAGTCCTGCCGATAGTAGTTGGCAAGAAGGACCACATCGGACCGCGGTCGCTGAAGGACGTCAATCAGACCGGTGTTGGTGTCCTTTTCCATGCGCACGAGCGCGGCCAGGTTGTACTGCGTTCGGTTGTTGTTGCGGTTGCCGAAATAGCGCAACCCCAGAGCGTTGTCCTGAAAGACAAAACCCCGAAAATCGGAGATTATGGGCTGGATTCCCACCCGATAGCTGTCAAAGTCGAAGCGCTCGGAGACGTTGTGCCGGTGCTTGTCGTAGAAGGCCTCCACCACTGCGATGTGGTTGTCATAGCGGACGAACCCCCGCCTGGGGTCGACCCGGAGCGCGCGCACGGGATCGACCTGTGATCGATTGAGGTTGGCGGCGAGGATAAGGCGGTACTCATAATCGGGCGGCTTGAACGTGGTGTCGCCTTTGATGATCGAGGCGCCGAAAATCAACGTCTGAGCCAGAGTCAGCTGATTGGCTGGAGCGAACACGTCGAGCTCTCCGGGCCTGCGGATCGCTTGCGCGCCTATCGGAATGGGCAGGCGCCGGGCCTCCACCAACGAATCAGAAACCCCGATCACATTCAGGAAGACGTCCTCACCCCATTTCCGAAACGGCTTGTAGGGCTTGTCCCCTTTGAACACGTTCTGGTGATACGGGTCTTTGAAGTTCTGCTTGATGACGCCCAGGGTTTCCAGAATCCGCCAACGATCCGGAATGCCGAGGCTTTCCCGCGGCAGCATCGGCTCCGGAGGCGCCACTCTCGACGGGTCGATCGGCGGGATCTCGTAGACCACGGGCGCGCTCGACAAGCCCGGCCGCTTGAGGTCGACCTGATCGGACGGGGCGAGCGAAGGCGTGGAGGACGGCGTAAAACCAGGGTCAACGCTCGGTGCGCGGACCGGACCCGAATCTCCGGCCTTGAATTCCGAGCCGATGGTCTCGCCAGGCGCCGCCGCGGAAGCGGCCAGAGACGAAGGCTCGATCTGCACGACCGGTGTAGCCGGCGAGGAAGCCGTAAGCACGGCCCCCGCGACCTTCTCCGCACTGCTGGGGACGGCCGAGGCGCCCAGCGGGCCCGGGCCAAGGACGATGGAGACGCCGTTGGCGTCGGGCACGAGCTGGTACGGTGTAGAGCGCTCGATCTCCAGCACCAGGCGAGCCACCCGAGGCGGACCATCACTGAACTGCGCCAATCGGATGGCCTTGACCAGGCCCGTGGCCGGCGGCAAGGCCTGCCCGGCCGCGACGACATCCGCGAAGTCAGCCACGAGGCGGTCGGGGTTCTTCAGAAAGAAGACTTCAGGATGAAGCGTGCCATTTCCGTCCACGTGAAAGCCCGAGCGATCTCCCGACAGGGCGGTGACGCCGGAGATACGGGTCGCTCGGGGGGCCGTCTGAGACTCTTCCCCCGGGGTCGGACTGGTTGGGTCCGAGGTGACGAGGCGCGTTGACGCCGCCTCAGCTTCCTGGGGCAGGTCGGTCAGGACCGTGTCGGCCGCGATCGACGCCTGCACTGCCTGTTCGGGGAGCGCCAAGGCGACACCAGACCCCAGAGCCAAAATCGCCAACGTCATGGCGGCCATCCGAGCCAGCGGGGATCTAGAACGCCGCACAGACATTCTGCTCCGTTGAATCAATGAAGGGCGCCTGCGGGCACTGCACGTATTTGAGCCTCGTACCGCGACCCTGCGGCTCGATGGTGTCTGACCGCATCGCGCGGGGCGCGTTGCCGATGCCGGTATTCATCTCGCGGCCAGCGTAGGCGAGACCGAGGAAGGCGATCATGTCGTCCTGGTCGACGCCGTCCCCCGAAACTCCGACCCCGCCCACCAACTGGCTGCCCCGATATACGGGGACACCGCCAGGGAAAATCTGCATTCCGCCCCGGAGTTGCGGCAGGCCGACACACCCGTTGTTGGCTTTGCCCAAGAGGGCGTTCACAATGGCGGTGTTGACAATGTCGAGTTGGAGTCCCACATGGAACGGGCTCCAATTCGAATGGGGAGTGCTGAACGGCCCGGGGGCGGACCCCTCCAACCCGTCGGGGAAATAGGGACGGTGCAAGTTCCCGATCGAGCGGGCCGAGTAGGCGATGCCGTTCGAGAAGGCGCTAGGGTCTTTGAGGAAGACACGCGCGCGCTCCACGTAGCTCGCGGGCCGAGAGAAATCCAAAGAACCCGCGTACTGGGTAGAGGGAATCCTCTCCAGTTCAGCCGCCGCGTTCGGGCTTGAAAAGAAGGCGGCGGTGCGCGCCTTCTGGACGGCGATGTCGGTTCCGAAGATCGGGCCATCCGCGGTGCGCGCGAGACCAAGAATGTCACCGTTCGTGTCGACCACCACCATGGTCGCTTCCGCGTTGGCGCCCTGCGGCCGTCGGATCTGCGCCCGCGTCCTCTTCGCGACCAGGATGCCGTTCCGCACAATTGACGCAACCTCAGCAGCGGTGAGGTCCTTCCCGGACCGCGGCGGAAACCGATTCTGGTTCTGGGCGTTAACGAGGATGTGTCCGCCGATGTCGGCCAGCGCTTCCGTATCCGCGCGATACCCGGACTCGGCTGTCTTGAAGGCAACACCGCGGCGCACCTTGCCGTCGAAAAACCCGCTCACCGCGACCAGGGTCCCGGGAATGGCGGACAGAGGGGGGGCGCTCAATGGGTTCGAGAGAAGGACCTCCGAGTCGGTAAACCGGAAGGTGCGACCATCCGCAGTGATGCGATCCGCTCGACGGTCAGGAGGAGACATATACGATGCGGCTGCGCCCACTGCGATCAATTCGTCCTGATCCGAATCGATATCCGTAATGTCGGCGTCCAGGGAGTAAAGAGAATCCGAAATAACGCCCACCCCCCCAACCAGACGCCCATCCTTGTATAGAGGCAGACCTCCTGGATCAGCGGAAAGGCCGAGCGGGGATGGCTTGGGCCCCAAGGTCCCCTCTCCGTTCATGACGTCCGAGCACGGGAGTTGAGAAAACTGGACGCCGTACAAGGGGCCCGACGGTAGGGATAGCTCTTTGGGGTAGAAATTCTCCTGAATGATCTGACTGGCGGTCCGGGTCGAGAAGGCGTTGCCTTCCGATGACAAGTACGCCCCGGTGATCGCCTTCGCGATGGCGGCGAGCGTGTCAGGCAGGCGTGCGCCCTCCAGCCCTCCCCTCACACCTTTTTCGCTGCTGATCGCGAATTCAGGATCGGCTGCCGCCATCCTGAAAACCCCGAGGACGTTCCCCACCCTGTCTGTCACGGCGATCGTGGCCCGGGCCCCTCGGGCCTGAGCTTCGAACGCCCCCTGCGCGATCACGCGTTCGACATCAGCGGCGCTCAGAAAGTCCGCGGCCGTGGTGCAGCTCCCGGAGCATCCCTCCTGACCAAGGCCATTTTTCCCGCTGCACGACATCAGGGCCAGGCACACAGAGGCGATCAAGACGACACTGGACCGAGACGGCGCGGGCATGGCCCGGCCCCCGGTCCCAGCCCAGCGCCCGCTCACCGTGGCTCCCCGGCTCCCTGAGGTTGCGATGTCGCGCCCATGAATGCGGCGGCGCGCTGGTCCAGAGGCTTTTGATGCTGGTGGAACGAATGGCACATCTCGCAAGGACTCCGCACCTTGCCTCGAACCGCCACGGCTCCGACGTGGCAGGAGCGGCAGACCGCCAGCGTTGGCATCGCAATATCCGCGCTGGTCTTCGACGACTTGACGTCGTGGCACGTCTGGCAGGTTGAAATCCGATGGGTCCTATGGTCGAAAACCGCGCCGGGCATCCACCGAGCCGTGATCTTGACCGGCGCGATGACCCATTCCGAGCCGGCCGGAGTCGACGACGCTGACGCTCGCCTCACATCATGACACTGCATGCAAACCCGCTTCTCGATCAAGTCCGCGGCCACCGTCTGGGCCTTCCCTTCGGCCCACGCAAAGGCGTTCCTCTGGGTCACCTCGCTGCGCGAAGCAACCGGTCGGCGAAGGAGATCGTTGACGAGAGTCACATCGATAGGGCGTTCGCCCAGAGCAATCGAGGAGTAGAACTCGCGAAGGCTCGTGAGCACGGCGGCCGGATCCCCGTGCGGCGCCTGCCGGGTAGTGAGGGCCGGTTCGAACTCCAGGCGATGGCACTCGGAACAAGTGTCCTTCATCTTGACCGACTGGAACCGCACCCCCGCCTCGTCCGGGCGATGGCACTGGGCGCACTCGAGCACGCGAAGGCCTTGTGGACTCCGAATCCCCGCCGGCGCCAGGTGGGTCGCGTGGGGGAACTTGAGACCGGAGTTCTCATGCAGTGAGACCACCGCGTCAGGCGGCACCGCCTCGACTTCGCCAGTGCTGGCATTCACCATCGTGAGGGCAAAACGGGGATGGGCATCGGCAAAGTCCGACACCGCCGCGAGCGAAGTCTTCGGGTACAGCGCGCCGATATCGCCATGACACCCCACGCACAGCTGAGCGTCGGTGCGGACGATGGCGTTTTCCCCCTTGTGGTCCCGGTGACATTCCGCGCAACGGGTGACCAGGGACACTCCGGCCTTGGCAGAAACCGCCGAAACATGATCTCCCGTCACCACGTGGCATTTGACGCAGGCCTTGTCCTGAACGCGCTCGAACGGCACCTGATGGCAAACGTCGCAGCGCCGGCTCAAGGACTGGTGTCCCAAAGAGAGGGGGCCGGGATCCCACGCCACATCCCAGACCACATTTCTCAAAGGCTGAGGAAACTCCTGAGTGCTCGATTGTTTGAACGCGGGAGATGTCGCATAGGCGAGAGGGAAGGCGAGGCCAAAGCACGCGATCGCGGCAAACCCAGCCCACGCCAAAGCGCGCTTGGGCAGCCAGGTCGAGCTCAAGAGGATCTTCGACCGGCGCTTAAGGTCGACCATTTCATCGGGGAACGGCTGGACCAGTTCTAT
>JAENWE010000106.1 GCA_016650185.1 Vicinamibacteria bacterium
CGGGTTCGCGCGCCTCTCGACGGCGCGGTTCACATCCTGGCCCACAACGCGGCGCCCCAAGACTATGGGCCGATGGTGATCCTGAAACACCTGACCGGCGACGGCCACCCGTTCTTCACCCTCTACGGTCATCTCAGCGAAAACACGCTCACCGGCCTCAAGGAGGGGCAGATGGTAAGGGCGGGTGAGGAGATTGCCCGCGTGGGCTCGCCGCCCTCGAATGGTGACTGGGCCCCCCATCTGCACTTCCAGATCATTCTCGACTTGCTCGAGCTCGGGAGGGACTTCCCGGGCGTTTGCCGCGACTCGGAACGGGAGTTGTGGAAGGCGCTCTGCCCCAATCCGAATCTCATTCTCGGGATTCCCGCCGCGGGGCTTGGCGAGTCGACTCCGAACGCCGCTTCGACTCTTCAAAAACGCCGGCGGGTTCTCGGCGGCAGCCTGAGCGTGTCCTATGAGCGTCCGCTCAAGATCGTTCGCGGCTTCGGGGTCTGGCTCTATGACGAAACCGGGCGGGCGTTCCTCGACATGTACAACAACGTACCCCTGGTTGGACACAGCCATCCGCGCGTGGTGCGCGCGATTCAGGCGCAGATCGGCTTGCTGAACACCAACACCCGGTACCTCCACGACAACGTCGTGCGCTATGCCGAGCGTCTCACCGCCCTAATGCCAGAGCCTCTCCGCGTCTGCTTCTTTTTGAACTCAGGCAGTGAGGCGAATGACCTGGCCCTTCGGATGGCGCGGACCCACACGAAGCGCGAAGACATCATCGTTCTCGAGAACGCTTATCACGGCCACACCGCCTCCCTCGTCGATGTGAGTCCGTACAAGTTCGACGGCCCGGGGGGGGCGGGCCGCAAGCCTTTCGTCCACGTGGCTCCCATGCCCGACGACTACCGCGGTCGCCATCGACGCGACGATCCCGAGGCGGGGCCGAAGTACGGCCGCTCGGTTGGGGATGTGGTGAAACGACTGGTTCAGGCCCGAACGCCGCCGGCTGCGTTCATCGCCGAAACACTGCCGAGCGTGGGTGGGCAGATCGTCCCCCCGCCCGGATATCTCGCCGAGGCCTACTTTCATGTCCGCACGGCCGGCGGGCTTTGCATCGCCGATGAGGTTCAGGTGGGGTTCGGACGCCTGGGAACGCACTACTGGGGCTTCGAGACGCAGGGCGTGGTGCCGGACATGGTCATCCTCGGAAAACCCATCGGCAACGGCTTCCCGCTCGCCGCCCTGATCACCACCGATGCTATCGCGCGGTCCTTCGACAACGGCATGGAGTTCTTCTCAACCTTTGGCGGCAACCCCGTGGCCTGCGCGGCCGGCCTCGCCGTCCTCGACGCGCTGCGGGACGAGGGGTTGCCGCGAAACGCGCTCGAGGTGGGCCATCACCTCATGGCCGGCTTCCGTGGCCTGATGTCAAAACACGCGCTGATCGGTGATGTCCGCGGTTCGGGCTTGTTTATCGGCGTCGAGCTCGTCCGTGACCGCGAGAGCCGCGAGCCTGCGCCCGCTCAAGCCAGGTACGTGGTCAATCGTTTGCGCGAAGAGGGCGTCCTCACCGGCACGGATGGACCGCATGAGAATGTCATCAAGTTGCGCCCGCCCCTGGTTCTTTCGACTCAGGATGCGAATCTTTTCCTTGGCATCTTCGACGACGTCCTTTCCGAGGACCGCGCGCGACCCTGATAAAAGCCAGAGCCTGCAATCGAGCCAATTCGACGGCGAAAGGAGCAGCCGGCAACTCACCAGCTCGAAGGGCCCCCGGCGAAACGGACCGTATCTCAGCCCTCGTTTTTGAAGCCGCGTCGCACCCGCTCCCGCCATTTGGCGGCCCACGGGAAAATGGCCTCCGGAGGCATGGCCCGTCCGATGAAATAGCCCTGCGCGGTTTCACAATCGCTGGCGAGAACGAAATCCCAGTCGTTCCTGTCCTCGACCCCTTCCGCGACGGAAGTCATCTTGAGTTGCTTTGCAAGTCCCAGACAGGTCTGGTACATGGTGCGCACGGTCTGGTCGGAACTGCCGCGATGGACGAAGGACCGATCGATCTTGAGTTCGCTGAAGGGAATGTCCTGAAGCTGAGTCAAGGACGAGTAACCCGTGCCGAAGTCGTCGATGGAAAGCTGGAACCGCATGAGGTGCAGACGGGTGAGCACTTCAAGAGGAGCACGAAGGTCTTGCATCAGGCGGCTTTCGGTGACTTCGACGATGACGTCCTTGGGGGGAACGCCGGCGCGGGTGGCCTGCTCGTGGGCAAATCCGGCGAAGTCGAGGGAGGAGAGGGCATCAACGGAGACGTTCACCGCCATCTTTACCGACAACCCTCCGGCCCGCCAGACCGCGGACTGTGACATGGCGGTTGAGAACACGAAGCGGGTCAGCGGATAGATCAGGCCGTTGGCCTCGGCCACGCTCACGAACTGCTGGGGGACCACCAGTCCGTCCTTGGGGTGACGCCAGCGCACCAGGGCCTCGACCCCCACGAATTCTCCGGTCTGGATAGCCACCTTGGGCTCGTAGTGAACCGTGAGTTCACCGCCTTCCACCCCCTGGCGCACCGCCTCGGGTGAATACATTTTTTTCCACGCGATCTCAAAGGTACCGGCGGGCGGGCGCCACCTCCTGAGGAGAGTCGCGAGTTTGTCCTCCTCGACCGGCTTGCTCAAGTGTCCGAGGACTCTGATCTGATGGGCCTCGGCAAGTTTTTCGACGGTCCGTTGAACCCGTTCCTCTTCGCCGGTGACCAGAATCAGTCGGCCGCCGAACTTCCGGTCCACGAGTCGGCGGATGAACTCGATGCCGTCCATGGCCGGCATGCTCAGGTCGAGCAGGATGAGATCAGGGGGCAGCGGACCCGCATCCATCTTCTCGAGGGCGTCCTGGCCGCTCTGGGAGGTGCTGACCTGACTGAATCCGAGGTGCGACAGCATCTGGGCATGGAGCTTGAGCATGAGCAACTCGTCGTCGAGCACGAGGATGCGGAGTTCAGTGTTTTCAGCCATGGATTATCTCGACGTTACAGTTCTACCGCATGGCCGAGGCCCCCGCAGATGCTCGAGGGGAGAACAAAAAGTCGCGCCCGCATTCTAGTTCAACCCCGCAGGAGGGGTCGTTCAGTTCTCGATCTGCATCGCCGCCGCGATGATTCCCACCGACCTAAAGAAGTGACCCAAGCGTACGTTCTCGTTCTCGCCATGCTGGTTGTTGTCGAAGTTCACCGTGGGCACCGACACCGCGGGGAAGCCCAGGGCGTCGATGAAGGGGGCGATGGGAACGGTGCCGCCGCTGGTCCGAATGCGGATCGGATCGACCCCGAAGGCGTTCCTCAAGGCCCTGGTGAGCTTCACTGCGTTGGGGTCGCCCGGGTCGGTTCGATAGGCGTTGGTTTCCCCGCTGAAATCCACCCGCACCGTCCTTCGATGAGACAGCCGCTCGGCCTCGGTCGCGTCGCGCTCTTGAACCACGAAGTAGCCCTGCGATTCGATGTGTTTCAGGAGTTTCGCTTCAATGTCCCTTGCCGCGCTCTCCTTCACCAGCCGGAGATCGATCGCGGCAGTCGCCGAGTCGGGGATGATGGTGCGCGCCAGCGCGCCGACGTAGGAACTGGAGAGACCCCGCACATTGAGAGATGGATATTGAAGCGCCTCCTGCAAAGACGCGCCGACCTTGTCGACCGACCCGATCGAGAACAGCTGGATCAGCGCTGCCTCGTCGTCAGGCACCGACGCGAGCGCTTTGCGGTCTTCCTCCGAAAACGTGATTCCGTCGTAGTAGCCCGCCACTTTGACCCGACCGTCCTCATCCTTCATGGAGGCGAGAAGCTGAGCCAGGCGCATGCCAGGATTCGGGACCCAGTTTCCGTAGTGGCCGGAATGCAGACCCATTTTCGGGCCGTAGACCGTGATCGCGGCGGTGACAATGCCTCGCGCGCCGAAGACCAGGGTGGGGCGCAGGGTTGGGTGAATCGGTCCGTCGAGAATCAACATCAGATCGGCCGCGAGCTTGTCGCGGTACAAGGAGATGGCGGGGACCAGGCTCGGCGAACCGGCTTCTTCCTCGCCGTCCAGAATGACCTTGATGTTCCAGGTCGGCATGGTCTTTGTCGCCTTCATGGCATCGATGGCGGCGAGGATGGCGATAATGGGAGACGTGTCATCCGACGCGGATCGACCGTAGATCCGCCAGTCATCCTCATAGCGGTCCAGCGCGCCGAGCCCCGATATCTCCTGGGCCCCGTCGTCCATCTTGCCGTTCCGGAGGATGGGTTTGAACGGGCTCTCCTGCTTCCAGCCAGATGGGTCGACGGGCTGGCCGTCGTAGTGGGCGTAGAGAAGCAGGGTGCGGCTCGCGTCCGCCGCCCCCATCCGGGCGAACACCAGAGGATTCCCGGCCGTTTCCAGAATCTCCACTTCGAACCCCCGGGCGGCGAAGCGACCGCGGAGAAACTCCGCTTTGCGACGGATGTTCGGCCGGTCGGCGGCTACGTCCGGAATCGACAGGGCCTCGACCAGTTCTCGAACGATCTGACCCTGATGGGCCCTCGCGTAAGCCTCAGCGGGATGGGGCGGGGCCGCCGCCGCGCTCAGCATCAGAGAAAGAAAAAATGGGCTCAAGGTCGCTCCTGTTCGCGGAATTCGACGCCAAACGTGGCGCCGTGGCTAGATTAGCGTAGCGCACCCCCTTCGGATTATGGGGATTCCGCGTTCCTTCTCGGTCGGCGCTGGTGTACGATCGGCAAACTTATGGACGAGGCCGAACCCAACCTGAAAGTGACGGACCGCCGCCACTTCACGGCCGACGGTGAATTAAGGGGAGATGCTCCATCCCCATCCGCATCCCCGGCTGTGGAAGCCGAAGGCCATACGGCCGCCGCCCCAGACGCCTCCGAGGCGCCTCCCGTAAATTTCTCATCCTTCATCATCTCGCTTGCTACCCAGGCCGCTGATTTCATCAGCGGAGAACAAAAGAACCTGGGCGCGGCCCGACAGGTGATCAGCGCCATTGAAATGCTCAAGGACAAGACCGAAGGTCGGCGAACGGAGGACGAATCGAGAATCGTGGACGGCATCCTCTTTGATCTACGCCTCGCCTTCGTGGGATCAGCGAAAGGATCCAAGAGTTGATGGATTTTCTGCTCGGGTCCGTCCTGTCGTCCCTCGTTCTCGCCCAGGCGCCGACAGTTTCTCCGGCGCCGGTCGCGGAGCCGCCGGCGGTCGCCCAGTCGTCGGCGCCGGTGTTGCGGACGCCCACGGACGCCTTCGGTCCCGATCTCAAAGCATGGCTCGACGCCACCAAGATTAAGGATCAGGACTCGGCCGCCCGAGCGCTCCTCGGGCTCCAGCGCCTTCGAGCGGAGAGGAATCTGGTCACCGTCGAGGACGTGGCCGGGGTCATCTCTGGAAGAGCCGAGGTTCGAGCGAGTGAGGGAACGAAGGCCGACGCCCTGGATTCTTTCAACGCCGCTTCGTCGTTCGCTCCCGACTCCGCCTCCGAGCTGGGTCGCAAGGCCCAAGCTTCCGGCAAGGTCGGGGAATCCTGGAGCGCGGTCGGAATGGCCTGGGACAACCCGCTCGAGCACGGCAGACTCTGGTCGACCCTGCTCCTCGGCGTCCTGATCGTGGGCGCCTTGTTCGCCTCCGGTTTCTCGCTCGCCATCCTCCTTCGCTATTCCGCGGTTTTCAGCCATGACGTTGCCGAGGGCCTTCCCGGCGCCTTGAAGCCGCTGGCCCTCTTCATGGCCGTGCTTTTCCTGGCTTTGCCGCTCGCGGGCTTTTTGGGCTGGGGCTATTTGCCTTTTTGGTGGGTGGCCCTGTTCTTCATCTTCCAGTCCAAGGCCGAGAAGGCGGTGTCGGTCGTCATTCTGGTCGCACTGGCTCTGTCCAGCATGGCCATACCGATGATCACCCACCAACGGACCATAGCCGCGTCCCAGGCGGCGAGACCCCTCTATCTGGTGACCCATGGCGGCACTTCGGCGGAGGCCGAGGCGCTGGTGTGGGACCGCCTCGGCGCGGACCCCACCAACATGGATTGGTCGCTCCTCTCCACCAGTCTCGCCCGTCGCGCCGGTCGATTCGATGAGGCTTCCGCCGTGCTTCTCACCCGGGCCAGCGCCGATCCGCGGTTTGCCCATAACGCCGCGGGTTTCGACTTCATGAGCGGGAATTTCGAGGGAGCGAGCCTGGGGTTCTCCCAGGCCAGCGAGGCCTCGCTTTCCCCGCGAGACCGGGCGACTGCGTTCTACAATCTTTCCCTCGCCCAGGCGAATACTTTGCACTTCGACGAGAGTAAGGCATCGCGGAAGAAAGGCGAGGCTCTCGATGGCGCCCTGCTCGCTCGCTTCGACCGGTTTTTTGCCTTTGATCGAGAGGGGTCGAGTCTTCAGGCCCCGCCCGACATCGTTCCCGAGGCCTCGCGCATACTAGGGTCGGCGATTCCTGTTTTCAGGTTCAGCGCCGACAACGTTGGAAGTCGGCTCATGTTCATCGCGTTGGCCCTGCTCCTCTTCATTCCCGGGATGGTGAAGGTTCGCGGGACGCAGAGCTTCTCCAAGCAGTGCCCCAAGTGTGGAACCACTTTTTGCTGGCTATGCCAGACGCGTTCGACCTCTCAGGACGTCTGCTCCCAGTGCCACCATCTTTTCGTGGTGAAGCGGGGGATTCCTCCGGCTGCCCGGATAGCCAAGGGCGAAGAGATCGCCCGCTACACCGCCACCCGCTCTCTGCTGCATCGCATCTCTTCGCTCCTCGCCCCCGGCGCCGGGCATCTCTCGGTTGGACATTTCAATCTGGGGCTTCCGGTGCTGCTGGTTTGGGCCTTTTCCGCGGGCTCATGGCTCACCGTCCAATTCCTCGCCCCGAACCTGGTATCGGGAGGGCCGCTCGGTCCCATGCTGAAGATCGGGTTTGGCCTTCTGGCCTTCATCGCCTATCTGATCGCCCAGGTCGTGAAGCCTCGCCCGCCCGTGGTCGCCACCGTTCCGCGCCGCAACCCAAGAGAGGAGCAAGCGGCCTAGGCTATGGCTCTCGCAGGAACCCTAAAGGACTTCGGTCTCCCGGATATCGTCCAGCTGATCGGACTCCAGCGGAAGTCGGGCACGCTCTATCTCAACACCGATGGGGAGGCGGTGAAGGTCATCTTCGAAGGCGGCAACATCGTCGCGGCCGAGTCTTCCCTGACCCGACCGTCCGATCGAATCGGCAACGCCCTGGTGACCCAGGGCGCCATTACCCAGGACCAGCTCAACCAGGCCCTCGCGGTGCAGAAGCAGACCATGCAGCGCCTGGGCCACGTGTTGATTTCGGAACAGATCGCTACGGAAGAGACTCTCCGAAAAGCCGTGGAAGCGCAACTCTTCCAGGTGGTCTTCCGGCTGTTCAGATGGCGCGAAGGTCAGTACAATTTCGAGACGCAGAACACCGTCGACTACGAAAGAACCGGCGCGGTCTCGCTGGGCGCCGATTTCGTCTTGATGGAAGGCATTCGGATGGTCGACGAATGGCCAATCATCGAGCGCCGCATCCCGTCGATGGCCTCGGTGTTCAAGAAGGTGGTCGACGCGAGCCAGGTGCAGACCAAGAGCAGCGGGGACGACAGCCTCAACGGACTCGGCGGCCTTCTCTCCGACCTTGGCTCTGGTGGGTCGTCGAAAATGTCGCTCTCCGGCGACGAACTTCTGGTCTTCAACGCGGTCGATGGCCGCAGGACCTGCCAGCAGCTTGTCGAGGCGACGCCCCTCCATGACTTCGCGGTATGCCGCACCCTGCTGGATCTTATGGACCGCGACATGGTGGTCCTCACCGACGTCAAGGGTTCCGCCACGAAGACAAAATCGGGTGGTTCGGGAGGCGCCGCCGGAGTCGCGTTCATGGCGGTGGGGGTTCTGGTCGCGTCCTTCGGCGTTTATCGGAACCTGACCACACCGTTTGGAGTCTTTGGTCTGCCCCCTCTGGTTCTGCCTGCGGTCGACACGGCGCGCGAGGCCCGTCTTCTGGAGCGGTTGGAAGTCGCCGACGCCCGGGTGCGCGGATTCCGGCTCGCCTACGGCCGTCTTCCTGCCTCGATGGATGAGCTTGTTTCGGAAGGACTGACGACCCGGGCCTCGATCGACGGGATCAGCCTCAGCGTTTCATCCACCGGCTACCGAGTGGAGGCGACCGGTCCGGCGGGCTTGCTCCATATCGACGTCGTCCTCCGGATTCAGGAAGCAGAGGCTCCGGCGGCCCCGACCCCGCCCACCGATCCGACACCGCCTCCGCTCCCCAGCCCGAAACGCTAGGGCTCTTGGACCTCTGGATCGAGTCCCTGGTTGAGCGCCCGCGCGCCTCAACGCGTCGATCCGTCGCCATCGGGAACTTCGACGGGGTCCACCTCGGACACGCCAGGTTGCTGCGGGTCTGTGTGGATGAGGGGCGCCGACGCGGTCTCGTCCCGACCGCTCTAACTTTCGACCCTCACCCCGGGAGCGTGGTGTCGCATCGGGGCGCGCCGCCGGTCATTTCTACCCTGACCTCACGCCGCCGTCGTCTGGCTGAGATTGGCATCGAAGACCTTGCCCACTTCCGCTTCGATTTGACCACCGCTCGCCTCACGCCCGCGGAATTTGTCGACCAGGCTCTTGTCGACGGCGTCCACTGTGGTTGCGTGGTGGTGGGGGAAGGATTTCGTTTTGGGGCGGGGAGAGAGGGTGATGTGGCCACGCTCAGAACGCTGAGCGAGGGTCGTTTCGACACCCTCGAAGTGCCCACGCTCGAAGAGGGGGGAGAAAGGGTCAGTTCTTCGAGAATTCGAGACGCTCTGCTCGAGGGCAACCTCAGGGAAGCGGAGCGCTTTCTCGGACGTCCCTACGAGATTGAGGGTTTGGTGGTCCACGGCGATCATCGCGGACGGCTGATTGGTTTCCCCACCGCCAACATCGACCTGGAAGGGGTCTCGGCACTTCGCCTCGGGGTCTACGCGGCGGACGGTTTCATCGATGGTGAAAGTGCCCGGCGCGCCGCGGTGAACCTTGGCCTGCGCCCGACCTTCGAAGGCTCGGAACCCCGACTGGAGGCCCACTTCCCCGGGTTCAACGGCGACCTGTACGGCCGCACGGTACGCCTGGTTTTCCTGGCTCGCCTGCGAGATGAAGGCCGATTCGACTCGATGGAGGACCTCAAGGCTCAGCTTAGGGAAGACGTGAGAAGAGTCCAGGCCGCCGCTGGATCGGGAGCGTCGTGAGTGAACCGGTTCTCCAGCAGCGGCCGAAACGGGATAGCCTTGGCGTTTGAAGTCGCGTCCTCCTAAAGGCGCTCTCTCCCGGAAGACCCTCCCCCTTGAAACAGGAACTCACCGTCGAAACTCGCAAAGGCGACAAGATCGCCATTCTGATCCCCATTGGATTCATCAATGCCCATACCGTCGAGACCTTCGACGGAGCCCTTCGGGCCGTCCTCGATCAGGGTCGCTACGAGGTGGTGATCAATGCACGGTCCCTCGCCTACGTGGCGAGCGCCGGCCTGGGTGCGCTGGTTGGCACCATCGAAGAAATTCGCGAAAACGGCGGCGACCTTCGCATCTGCGAATTGTCGGAATCGGTCGCGGCGATCTTCGAAATGGTGGGGTTGCCTCATCTCTTCAGGATTTTCAAGACCGAAGAGGAAGCGATCTCGAGTTTTATGGCGTGAAGCCCTCCGCTTCCGTACTGCTTCACCTCGCAGTTCCGAGCGATTCGAAGTACCTCTCAGTCGTCCATGAGCGGGTGCGCGAGGTGGCGGAGTCGAATCGCTTCGGTGCGCTGGAGAGCGAGCAGTGGGCGCTCGCCGTGGAGGAGTGTGCGGCCAATTCGATCGAGCATGCCTACGCCGGCCGTGGGGATGGGGAAGTCGACATTACCCTCGCCCTCGAAGGCGACTATCTCTGCGCGGAGATCTGCGACGAGGGCCAGGCGTTTGAAAGCAAGCCCCTTCCTCCCCCCGCCGATCTCAAGGAACTCGCTCGAATGGGCGCCAAGGGAGGCCTCGGTCTCACCCTGGTTCAGAAGATCGCCGATTCCGTGGTGCGCGAGCGTCTGGGGCGGAAAAATATCTGTCGGCTGGTGAAACTCCTTCCCGAAAACCCCATGACCGACAAAGAGAAGCTGGCGTCGGCCGAGTTCCAACTACGGACCCTGGTCGACCTGGGCCGGGAGTTCTCCACCAATTTCGATCCGGAGAAGGTGGCTTCGATTGCTCTCGCCTCCCTCATGGGACATCTGACCATCTTGCGGGCCGCCTTTCTGACCGCCACTCCCGGGGGACGTCTGCGCGTGCTGGCCTCGCGCGGGGTGAAGAGCATGGACTCCATCGAGGGTCTTCCCTGGGCCTCCCTTGAAGGGGAAGGCACCTCCACGGAGACGCCCGACGCCCCCTTGAGGGCGCTCCGGCTTGATTTCATCTTCCGTTTCACCTCGGGGGAGGAGAAGGGCGCCATCCTCTTTTCGCCGCGTCTTTCCGGTCGAGGGTTCGGCGAGGGTGAGAAGAATCTGATTCACGCGGTGGGACGTCAGGCGCTCGCCGCCCTCACCGGTTCGCGAGCCCAGGAACTGCGGATCGAGAAGGCCAGGGCGGACTCCGAACTGCAGGTAGCCAGAGAGATCCAGAAGCGACTCCTGCCCGCGGAGCTGCCGGCCATTCCCGGCTTTGACGTGGCTGCGTCCAGCGAAGCGTGCTTCAGCGTGGGCGGCGATCTGTTCGACGTCATACCCCTCGACGATTCGAGGTTCGCCATCGTGCTGGCCGATGTTTCCGGCAAGGGCACACCCGCCAGCCTCATCATGGCCTTCGCCCACGCGGCCTTCCGATGCCTGGCCAACCGCCTGCCCCCGGTCGATCTGCTGGCCCGCATTTCGGAGCTGGTTCGCAACGCGAATAAGGCTCATCGATACTTGACCGGTTTCTACGCAGAACTGGATCCTTCCACTCGGAAGATGATTTATGTCAACGCCGGCCATCTTCCGCCCGCGATCATTCGAGGCGACGAGACGATCGAGCTCAGCACGGGCGGGTCGGTTCTCGGTCTGCTGCCTGGAACTACCTTCGAGCAGGGCGAGGTCACTCTGCAGCCAGGTGATGTGCTCGCCATCTACTCGGACGGCGTCAGCGAAGCCCAGTCCACGAATGAGGACGAGTTCGGCTCGGAAGGGGTGGTCGCGTGCGTGCGCGCGTTGCGCGCGAAGCCGGCGGCCGAGATTCTGCGTCTTCTCGAACAGTCCCTGTTCGAATTCGCGGCCGGCCGTGCCTTCGCCGACGATCGGACCACCCTGATACTCAAGGCTCTATGACGCGACTCAAGCTTTACAACACCCTGAGCGGACGGATTGAGGAGATCGTCCCCTCCGACGGACAGCCGATCAAGATGTATGTGTGCGGTCCCACCGTGTACAGCCGGGCCCACATCGGCAACTTCCGCACTTTCATGGCCACCGACATGCTGAGGCGCACGCTCAAGTTTCTCGGTATGGAGGTCCTGGAGGTCATGAACATCACCGACGTGGACGACCGCATCATTCAGCTGGCGTCCGCGAAGGATACGAACATCGAGGCGTTCACCGAAGAGCCCACCCGGGCCTACCTGGAGGATCTCGCGACCCTGCGCATGGAGATCCCAGAGGTGATGCCCAAGGCTACCGAGCATGTCGGCGAAATGATCGCGCTCATCGAGCAGCTCATGGCGCGCGGACATACCTATACCGTGGACGGCAGCGTCTATTTTCGGATCGCGTCCTTCCCCTCGTACGGCGGCCTTTCCCGGCTCGATGTGTCCGGTATCAAGACCGGAGCGCGGGTGGACACCGACAAATACGAAAAAGAGGACGCTCGCGACTTCGTTCTGTGGAAGCTCAAGGGCGATGAGCCGCCCTGGGCCCAGTGGGACGCGTCATTCGGCCGCGGCCGGCCGGGCTGGCACATCGAATGCTCAGCCATGAGCATGAAGTACCTGGGTGAGACCTTCGACATTCATTGCGGCGGGGTCGATCTCATCTTTCCCCATCATGAGAACGAGATCGCCCAGAGCGAATGCGGCACCGGGAAACTTTTCGCGAAGCACTGGATGCATGTCGATCATCTGCTCGTGGAGAACGAGACGATGTCCAAGAGCAAGGGCAACGTCTACAACATCCCCGATCTGCTGGCTCGAGGCTTCCGGTCCGATCAGATCCGATACATGCTCGCGCAGTCACATTACCGGAAGGCTTTCAACTTCACCTGGGACGGACTGGCCCAGGTCGAGACCGCGCTCGCTCGCATCCACACTTTCTGGAATCGCCTGCTCGAGGAGACCTCGACCCCGGCCGGTCCCGCCCATGACGACGTGGTCCAAGCGGCCACGTCGGCCCTCGCGGCCTTCGAGGCGGCCCTCGCCAACGACCTCAACGCTCCGGAAGCGCTGGCCGCGGTTCATGGACTGGTGAGCGAGGGAAACAGCGTGGCGGATCGAGGGACGGTGAACGGGGCGGGGGCCCGGGTCCTTCTCGACGCCCTGAAGAAGATGGACCAGGTGTTCGCCTGCTTTGAGCCTCCGACCGGCGACCTCCTCTCAGGGGACGAGCAGGCTCTCTTCGATGCCCGGCAGGATGCTCGCAAGCGGCGCGATTTTTCGGCGGCCGATGTGGCCCGCAAGGCCCTTCAGGAACGCGGCGTGATCCTTGAGGATACGGCCAAGGGGACGAGGTGGAAACGGGTTCGCGCCTGAAGCGAGGTCCGGGCGTCCTTGCCCATCGGCGGGGAGCTGAGGGCGAGGCTGCGGCGTTGAAGTTCTTGTCTGGTCTTGGCTATTCGATCCTGGCCCGGAATTTCAAAACCAGGTTTGGTGAGTTGGACATCGTGGCCCGAGATCGGAAGACCACCGTCTTTGTGGAGGTCAAGAGACGCGAGAACCGCGGCCACGGCGCCGCGTCCGAATTCGTGAACGTTGCGAAAGCGAGGAGAGTGGTGGCGGCCGCTCGGATCTACGCGGCGAAGAACGCTCTCAGCGACGGCCTCATCCGATTCGACGTTGTGTCCATCGACGTGATTGATGGACGCGAACAACTTCGGCACCACAAGGGCGCATTCGACGCGAGTTGAGGTCTTCGCGCCGCTTGGAAGGTCTCGGATTGTGAAGAAGAAGGGCCTTGAAGGCCGAGGAGGGGGCCGGAACCGATGGAGCGGGAGACGGGATTCGAACCCGCGACGTCCACCTTGGCAAGGTGGCACTCTACCA
>JAENWE010000107.1 GCA_016650185.1 Vicinamibacteria bacterium
ATTCCCCTCCTGCTGCGCGAGGCCTCGTTCGGGATGCTCGTGGTTCAGAGTTACCGGAACGACGTGCGCTACACCGAAGCGGATCGCGATCTGCTGAGCTATGTGTCGCACCACATCGCCGAAGCCATTGATCGCCAGAGGAAGGAGGATCAAATTGAGCATCTCGCCTTCCACGACGGACTCACCGGCCTTCCCAACCGACTTCTGTTCGAGGATCGCCTGACCAAAGCCATCGCCCAGGCCGAACGACGCAAGGCGCCCCTGTCCATACTCTTCATGGACCTCGATCGCTTCAAGGTGATCAACGACTCGCTGGGGCATCCCACCGGAGATGAGGTCTTGAGGGTGGTGGGAAACCGGTTTGCCGCAGGGCTCCGCGATGGGGACTCGCTGGCTCGCCGAGGGGGTGATGAATTCCTGGTGCTTCTGCCCGACACTCGTCCGGAGGGAGCCGCTTTGGTGGCCCAGAAATTGATTGAGAATGTGCGCACACCCATACGCTGCGGCGGGCATGACCTGACTCTGTCGACGAGCTGCGGCATCGCGGTGTTTCCAGAGAATGGTCCAGACGCCGAAACGCTTCTCAAGTCCGCGGACATCGCGATGTACCGAGCCAAGGAGGGTGGACGAGACGCGTACCGGCTGTTCAATCCGGACATGAACGCGGCCGCCAAAAGACGGTTGACGGTCGAGACCAAACTGCGGCGCTCCATCGCCAATCGCCAGATCGGACCGCACTTTCAGCCCATCCTCGACGCGTCCCGCGACCAAGTCGTGGCGGCGGAAGCCCTTCTTCGCTGGAGCCCTCTGCTCACCGGTACCATGCCTCCCAAAGAGTTCATTCCGGTGGCCGAGCAGAGCGGACTGATCCTGACCCTGGGAGCGTTCGTTTTGCGCGAAGCCTTGAACCACGCCCGGGACTGGCCCCTCGTGGGCGGGAAGGAGTTGCGGGTGTCGATCAATTTCGGGGCGCGCCAGATCCAGGATCCCTCGTGCGTCGAAGAGATCCTTCTGGCGCTCCGTGACGCCGCTTTTCCGCCCGAGCGTCTGCAACTCGAGCTTTCCGAGTCGGCGCACATCACGGAGGATGTAGCCGCGGTCGATCGGTTGCGCGCGCTCAAGAGCGAAGGCATCAGCATCGCGATCGACGACTTTGGCGTGGGCTACTCTTCGCTCTCGCGCCTCCGTCATCTGCCCTTCGATACGCTCAAGCTCGATGGGACCTTAATCAAGGACATGGCGACGGATCCGCGAAGCGGGGCGGTTGCGGGCTCGGTCATCGCCCTCGGCCAGAATCTCGGCCTCGATGTCATCGCCGAAGGGGTGGAGACAGAGGCCCAGAAGACGGATCTGCTCTCGCGTGGCTGCTCGCTCATGCAGGGGTTTCTTTTCGCGGCGGCCATGTCTCCCGGGATTTTCGCGGCCTGGGTCAGGAGCCGGGAGGCGGCCGGGCGGTAAGGGAGCCGTTCCAAAAGAACACTACAAAACGGGCTCAAAGGGGCTTCCCACACAACAAGTTGTGCCCTAAGATACCGGTCCGTGAAGGAAAATCGCGCTCCCGCCCCAGGGGCGACCAGGCGAGGGTTACGAACATGATGCAATGTCCTTCGTGCTCCGCTCCGCTCCGCTCCGGCGAAGCCCGCTGCGGGAACTGTCGTGCCCTCGTCAATCCTCCGGTCCAGGGCGCCTCGGCGCTCGCCCCCCAACTCGTGACTCCCCAGAGCATCGAGGGTTTCGGGACGGAAACGGAGGCTCCCCCTGCCATGGAGGAAATCAGCCGCGTCACCTTCATGTCCAAGGCGCGAGGCCTCGATTCCGCGGACTCGGGATCCCCGAACTCCGAAACCCAGAAATCGAGAGTGCAAAGCCCCAGCGTCCGGAACCCCGCTGATGATGCTTGGCGTCGCGAAGTGCTTGAGCGGGTTCGAAAGCGCCGACAGGTGCGAACCCACGCCCTGCCCCTGTTTGTTGAAGGTGAGCCGAGCCTCGCCGCGAGCGACCCATCCCTGAAGGCGGCCCCGCCCACGAGCGTCCAGGTCTCCACGGCCTCGATCTACGAAGATGAAGGCTCCGATGATCCCGATGATCAAACTCCGAAGGACCAGATCGGGGATCTGGATCCGCGGCCAGCCCAGCCCGCCCTCGACGTTCCCGCCGTGTGTGACGCTCCCTTGTCGGCCGCGTCAGAGGATGGCGTTCTCGACTTACCGCTCCGCCCTGTGGAGTCCGAGGGAGCCGGGGCCCGTGTCTCCGGCCCGGGCACGCCGAGCCAGAGCCTGGTCGAGCGGGCGAGGCCGATCCTCATCAGCACCCAGGGGAGCCGGTCGCTGGTGGCCGATCTGCCTTTGGTGGAGCCCTCCCGCGCGGATCCACTGCCCCAGGAACTTCCGCCTCGGAGGCCATCCTCCGCCATGAGTTCACGCGCGGCCTCCATGAGCGACCGCATGCAAGCGGCCTTCATCGATGTGGGCATGTGGTCCGCCATGAGCGTAACGGCTTTTTACTTCGCGAGTCGAATCGCCCGGACGTCGATCGTGGGCCTGGGGCCCGCCTGGCAGGGTCTCGCTCTGTTCGGGTTCGTGCTCGCTGCGGCCTACATCCTCTTCTTCGGCGGTCTTTCGGGGGCCACGCCCGGAAAGATCGCTTGCCGCATTCAGGTCAAGCGATACGACGGATCGTCCCTTGGGCCCTTGGCCTCGCTCGGCCGCGGCTTGTTGGGGATCCTCAGCGTTGCCTTTCTGGGCCTCGGCATCTGGCCGGCCTTCTGGGACAAGGATCGCCGAGCCCTTCACGATCGAGCCACGGATTCCCGGGTGACCACGGTCTAGTCTGTTGGGCCTGGCTTGGCCCGGGGGCGGGAAGGCTAAAGGGCGCGATGACGATCGGGAGTTGTCCTGAGAGAATGAAGGGATGAGTCCGACGCGGCGACTGGCCTTTGTCTTCGCGACCGGCTTCGGGTCCGGCTATTCGCCGTTCGCGCCAGGCACTGCGGGGAGCGCTGTCGGCCTGGTCTTTGTCTGGGGCATGTCGATGATGAATCTGCCGGGCCAGGTCGCGGCCGTGGTCGTGGTGACGATTCTGTCCATGATCTCGGCCGACATCGTCGCGAAGAGCCTGGGTCTCAAGGATCCGGGCGTCATCGTGGCGGACGAGATCGCGGGAATGATGGTCACCATGATCGCCATTCCCCTGACCCTGACCTCGGTGATTACGGGCTTCATTCTCTTTCGGGTCATGGACGTGGTGAAGCCGCCGCCCGCGCGCCAGTTCGAGCATTTCAAGGGTGGGATCGGCGTGGTGGCGGACGACCTCATGGCCGGTGTCTACGCGCATCTCGCCCTGAGGGGCATCCTGATGATGGTCGGGTGATCGATGCAGGCTGAACTTCTGGCCGTGGGCAGCGAACTCCTGGTTCCGGGACGGCAGGAGACGAACGCGGCCACCATCACCCGCTATCTGCTGGAGCGCGGCTGCAAAGTCGTGGCCCGCACCACCATCGCGGACGACGCGCGAGCGTTGACCGACTCGTTCAGACTCGCGTGGTCGCGCGCCGATCTGGTCATCGCCACCGGCGGCCTCGGGCCGACCGAGGATGATCTCACCCGCGAGTGCGCCGCCTCGGCCCTCGGCGCTGCTCTTATCCGCGAAGCCTCCTACGTCGAATGGTTGAAGGAGCGATTCAAGCAGTTCGGTCGCGTCATGCCGAACGTGAACGAAAAGCAGGCCGACCGCATCGAGGGCGGCCGGCTGCTGATGAACCCGAAGGGGACGGCGCCCGGACAAATGGTCGAACGCGACGGAAAGATCCTGGTGCTTCTGCCCGGCCCCCCGC
The DNA here is from genome assembly GCA_016650185.1 of Vicinamibacteria bacterium. Taxonomy (GTDB): domain Bacteria; phylum Acidobacteriota; class Vicinamibacteria; order Fen-336; family JAGNNV01; genus JAGNNV01. Next base: position 3,833 of record JAENWE010000107.1, read on the forward strand.
GGGAGATGCTTCCCCTTTTCGAGCGCGAGGTGCTTCCGCTGGTGGAGGCGCGTTCCTCGGGTGAGCGGATCGTGATGCGGATCATCCGGATCGCCGGCATGGGCGAGAGCGATGTCGAACAAATGGTGGCTCCGATCTACAAGACCTTCTCGAATCCCATGACCACCATCTTGGGGGGGGCTTCCGAGGTGGAACTTCAGCTCGTGGGCACGGGGAGGAGCGAGGCTCTGGCCGAAGAGCGCGTGGAGGATCTCGCCTCGAAAATCCGCGATGTCCTGGGCGCTCGCATCTTCACCGAGAGCGGCGAGACCATCGAGCGAGTGGTCGCCGGCCTTCTTGCCGCTCGCGGTCTGAAGCTGACCCTGGCGGAGTCGTGCACGGGGGGCCTCGTGACCGCCCGCCTGGTCTCGGTGGCGGGCGCTTCGTCCTTTCTGGATCGCGCGTTTGTGACCTATTCGGATCAGGCGAAGATGGATGAGCTTGGGGTCGAAGAAGCGACGCTCAAGACCCACGGAGCGGTGTCCGAGGACACCGCGCTTGAGATGGCGAAGGGCGCCAGGGCCGCGGCCAGGGCTGATGTGGCCCTGGCGATCACGGGGATCGCCGGACCAGCCGGCGGCACGGCGCAAAAGCCGGTGGGTCTCGTATGTTTCGCTCTGGATGGCGCTTTGGGTCAGCGGACGGTGCGCCGGGTGTTCCCGTCCGCCGATCGCGAACGAGTCATCCAGCAGGCCTCAAACAGCGCCTTGGAGATTCTCCGCCGCGCCCTGGTTGGTTTCGAAGGATGAGCCTCGCTGTCCTCGCCCTCCTCGGCTATGGCATCGGCTCCATTCCTTTCAGCTTCCTGGTCGCGCGTCTGTTTGGAGTGAAGGACGTGCGAACGGTCGGCAGCGGTAATGTGGGCGCCACGAATGTCATGCGGTCGGCGGGGGCGTTTCCGGGAGTGGCCGCTCTCATCCTCGATGGTTCGAAAGGAGCGGTG
>JAENWE010000108.1 GCA_016650185.1 Vicinamibacteria bacterium
CGTAGAGGAACAGGGCCACCGCGAACGACCCCAGGGTGAGGATGGTGCGTGTCTTCTTTCTGGTTAGGCCGGAAAAAAGAAGGGGCAGGAACTTCATGACGCGGTTTCGTCGGTCTCGCCCGCTTCGACCAGCACACCCTTGTCGAGATCCAGGACGGTGTCCGCCCGCTTCGCGGCCTTGGGGTAGTGGGTCACCATCAGGATCGTCTTCTGTGCTCGTGCACGAGAAGGTCCATGAGGTCAAGGATCTCAGAGGCGCTCTTGCGATCGAGGTCGCCGGTCGGCTCATCGCAAAGAAGAAACGTGGGATCGGCCACAATGGCCCTGGCGATGGCCACGCGTTGCTGCTGTCCGCCCGAGAGCTGCCGCGGGTAGTGCTGGATCCGGTCGGAGAGTCCGACGATCCGGAGCGCGGTTTCCACGTGCGTCTTGCGTTCGGCCTTGCCGAGTGGCGTCAGCAGAAGAGGCAGTTCCACGTTCCTGAACGCCGTGAGCACCGGGATGAGGTTGTACATCTGGAAGATGAAGCCCACGTGGCGGGCCCGCCACTCGGTCAGGCGCGCGCGCGACATGGCGGAGAGGGCATCGCCGGCTACGATTACCGACCCTTCGGTGGGAACGTCGAGGCCGCCGAGCAGATTCCGGAGGGTGGTCTTGCCCGACCCCGACGGCCCCATGAACGCTACGTAGTCGCCCTGGTCAATGTCGAGGTTCAGGCTCTGGAGAACCTGAATGGTCTCGCTTCCCCCCGTGTAGGTCTTGGAGACGTCACGGACCTGGATAAGAGCTTTGCCGTCCCCCGTTCCGCCTACTCGCATCAAGTGATTCTATTTCGGGAAGCCTTCGAGGATTCCTTCGATCCGTACCGGGGCGTGGCCCGGGAGTTGCGTTAGCGGCGCACCTCGATGAGCAGTCCGGTCGGGCTGCCTTTCGCGACCGGCTCGACCTCGACGAAAGCGAGGTCCCGCGACGAGGGGACCCGTAGTTCATAGCCCCCGGCCGTAACCATGACCGTCCTCGACGGCTGATCGGCGATTCGGACCTCCACCCTGGTGCTCAGGCGGCTCCCGGCGGGTTTGAGCACCACGTCTGTGGCTCCGCGAACCACCGGGACCTTGAAACCGGCCGCGGCCTCCGCGGTTGTGGTGCGGGTGTTCGCGTCGCTCTCCCAGGGGCCGATCCCATAGTCCGCGCGGCCCGATACCGAAGCCTTGATCGACGAGACCATCGTCCAACCCAGGAGAATCGCGGGCGGCAGCGCCGCGACCAAGCGCCTTCGCGAGAGGCCCGGTCGCGCTTCCTCGCTCAGCAGGAGAGCGGCAAGCGCCAACAGGGCCCAGTCGACGGGTTCACGGAACCGCGGACCCGAGTATCCCGCGATCGCGCTCATGCCGAGATGGGTGACGACCCACAGGGCGAGGAGCTTGGCCACGGTGTCTTGTCTTGCGGACATGAACCCGAAGGGCGCGGCCAGGACAAACATCGCGAAGAGGATGTCCCCAAACGAGTGCGCCGCGATCTTCCCCCAGAACGCACTCTTCGCGGTCGGGAACGTCCCATACAGGTCGAGCCATCGACCGCCGCCCAATCTGAAGGCGCCGCTGGTGAGCGAGACCTTGTCGAGGAGAAATGCGGCCGGATCCTTCAGGAATTGGCTCCCGGTAAATAGGGCCACCTGAACGGCGGTCGGCGCTTCGACTCCCCCGTTGGGGAATCGTCGCTCGCCTTCCGGGTCGAGGCGGGCGATACCGTAGGCGCCGACGTTCTCAATCGCAACCACCTGCTGGACTTCCCCTGAGATGAAGATCGAGTAAGGCAAGGTGACGGCGCAGAAGCCCGCCATGAACAACCCGGCCGGCCGAAGCCCCCGTCGCCAGCTATCGGCGCAAATAGCGATCAGCAAAGCGGCCGGGCCCACGAAATACAAAGGCATGGAGCGGGCGAGCGCAGCCACGCCAAGAGCGAGTCCGGCCAGGGCGAATCTGGAGAGCCGGTTCCCCGTTTTGAGCGCCCAGGCCAGAAGAGCGAAAGCCACGATGAGCAGGGGGACGTACAGCCGCTCCTGCATGATGACGTTCATCGACACCACCGATGGGAAGTAGACGGCATAGATCAACGCGGCGAGAAGCCCGGCCTTCGCCGAGCGAAGGCTTCGAACCAGCGACCACAGACCGACGACGGCCAGAGCCGACAGCAGGGCGTGGACCACACCCGCTGACCACCGATAGCCGCGTGGAGAGTACTCAAGCGTCGAGAGGAGCAACGGATAGAGCGGGGCCTTTACGTAAGGACCCGAATAGCGAACCGCGTCTGTGTTCCATCGCCAGGCCCCATCCTCACCGATGAGCGACCATGCGCGAAACAAATACCCATCAGGGTCGATCCACACGAAACCGGGGGTTCCCTGCATGAGGACAAGGTAGAGAAGCCGCAGCCCCACGGCCAGGGCCACTACCGCTGAAATCGATCCGTAGCGGGCGATGATCTCCTTGATTCGCGAGCTCGACGGGGTCGGCCAGTCCATCTCCAATCGATTCTATTCACAAGCGCTGTGCGTTTCGGGGCTGACCGGCGCTGGTTGAAAGCGAGAACCGGCGGTTGAATGGGGCGCTGCACCCGGTGAAACGGCCTCCGGTACAATCGTTTTGCCATGAAGGGTCTTCCCGGCGGTGATTTGATCGGCAAGGGCCTCGCCGATCTTGCCCGAAACGAGGAAACTATCGAGTCGCTGCTGGTCTCGATCGGGTCACCCGGTTTCGGGTCGATGGCGCCGGTAGACGCCGGGCGCGGCGCCGGTCTTCAGCGGCGGGGTGGTATCGGGCGTGCCGCGCCACGATGTTGGTGGACGGGCGAGCCCTGCTTGCACTACAAGCACTCCCTTTCCGCACCGTCGAGACGGCGGGGCGGAGTAGAGCGGGCACCCTCGACCTTGCCTTCTGGCATGGGGACTCCGGGACGTTCGAGGGAGAGGCCCCGAGGGTAGCCTCGGTTTGCACCGTCTGGGGTCCACTCATCGTTGGGGAATCAGCGCGGTGGGGCTCTGCCGGGCCTCATGGGTGAGCCTCGGGGCTCACCCTTGAGGTGATCCTGGAGATGGGTGGCGCCAGCGATTCCGGCGTGGCGTCGTCTGTAATTGTAGCGGCGCGGGAAGCGCCCCAGAGCGCGGTCCCGGTCCGGGCTGGGCAAGGATGGAGCGGGTCCCTGGGAGCGGCGTGGGCCGCTCGCGATCGGCGCGTATGGCGTAAGTCGCAAGAGTCCGTGGGCGACATTCACGCCATCCGAGGCGAGCAAGGAGCCACACGATTCCGGAGTTTCGGCGGCACAGTGGCGACGCGCGAGCCGTCCCCGACGCGGCGCGCCCGCGTCGCTTCCTGGGACCCGCGGGCCCCACGAAGGTCGCTTGCGTCGAGGGATGCCGATAGACCGCGGCATCTCTACCCCGACACATATCAATCCATGCCGGCCTTGACACCTGGAACGTGTGCCGTGAACGCCTCCATGGGTCTCCGAAGACGTCGCCTCAGCATGCCGGCCTGCCGCTCCGGACGCGTCGCCGAGGCAACGCCCCGGCGCGCCTACGGGCCGGCGAAGTGCCCCCCCGCGCGCTCACCACCGCCCGCGGTCGTGGGAATTGAGTGGCAAACTGCCCTTGCTTCACTTACGCTCCTCCGCGCCTGCGTTGCTCTTAGGGACAGAGAACGTAACTGGCTGCCCGTAGAAGAGTCGGAAATCTGATGAAGGAATCGGGCGCGGTGGAACGGCTGACCAAGGCGTCCGCCCAGGAGATCGCCAACACCGTGACCCTGTTCCTCGGCCTCGCCATCGGCTCCACCATGGTGGGCGCCGAGTTTCTCAAGCCCCGAACTCTCGCGATCCTCGTGCTCGGAATCGTGGCCTTCGCGGTCGACGCCATGGCCGGCGTGCTGTTCGCGAAGCTGCTCAACAAGCTCAGTGGAGGCAAGGTCAATCCGCTGATCGGCGCCGCCGGCATCTCCGCTTTCCCCATGGCGGCGCGAGTGGTGCAGCGGGTGGCCCAGGAAGACGACTTCGAGAACTTCCTTCTCATGCACGCCATGGGCGCCAACGCCGCCGGGCAGATCGCGAGCGTGGTGGCGGGCGGGGTGCTACTGGCCCTGATGGGCGCCGGGGGGCTTTAAAGAGTCCGGTAAGGTGAGCTTGCCGGGGAGCGAAGCTCCACTGTCGAATTCGAACAGCGTCGATCCCATGACCGAACGTCTGCGGCCGAGGTTGCGGTGTAAGTCCCGACAAGTCAACGGGGCATCAAGGAGCTGGATCCGGAACGCCCCTTGCTTCCCAGTCCCCCTATGGAAGCCATCTGGAAGGACATCGTCCATAGTCTTCGTCGCCTGCGACGTGCCCCGGTCTTCACGCTGGTGGTGGTCGCTACCCTCGCGCTCGGCATTGGCGCCAACAGCGCGATATTCAGCGTTGTGAACGCTGTAGTGTTCAAGCCCCTTCCCTTTCCGGAGCCGGAACGGCTGATGTCGGTCGGGGTTTCCTACCGCGGAAGGAGCTTCATCCAATACGTCTCCCCGATGAATTTCCTCGACATCCAGGCGGCGTCGCGGACCTTTCAGGCCATGTCCGCGTTCACCATCGGTAGTGCCACTTTGACTGATCAAGGGGCGCCCGCAAGTCTGCGATGGGCGGGCGTCAGCTCCTCATTCTTCGACGTGATCGGCGTTCGGCCGTCAGTGGGCCGAGGCTTTCGGGCGGATGAGAACGAGCCCGATAAGAGCCTTGTCGCCGTCCTCGCGCACGATGTCTGGAAAAGCCGCTTCGGGGGCGATCCCGCGATCATCGGCAAGAAGATCCGGATCGAGAGCCAACTGCACGAAGTCGTAGGCATCGCCTCGCCCGGCATGTCCTTCCCGGAAGGCATCGAGTTGTGGACGCCGCTCAGACATGACGCGCGATTTCTAACCAAGAGCCGTGGAGCGTGGTATCTGACCGTCATCGGGCGGCTTAATGGCGGCGCGAGTGAGGAGAACGCGCGCCAGGAGATTTCGACCATCATTGCGCGCCTCGTCCAGGAATACGGGGAGGCGAACGAAGGCCTGAGCGGCCGAGTCATGCCGCTCCACGAGTTCGTGGTCGGCGATACGCGTTCCGGGCTGATGTTTCTACTGGGCGCGGTCGGCCTGGTCCTTCTGATTGCCTGCGTCAACGTCGCGAATCTGATGCTGGGCCGCCTCGCCGCTCGCGAGCCCGAGTTCGCAGTGCGTCACGCCATGGGTGCGACGCGCGGCCGCGTCCTGCGTCAATTGATGACGGAGAGTCTCGTGCTTGCCGCCCTCGGGGGAATCTCAGGTTTGATGCTCGCCTCCGCGTCGCTGCGCGGTCTGATCTCACTGCGGCCGGCGGATGTTCCGCGCCTCGACCAGGCCGTCATCGACCTGGAGGTGCTGCTGTTCGC
>JAENWE010000109.1 GCA_016650185.1 Vicinamibacteria bacterium
GCCCTGCCCTTGCAGCAGGTATCGCGGTCCGTGGCCGTCGCCCGGGGCCACCACATCGACGATCACGACTTCCTGCCGCTTATTGGACCCGCGAGCGTCAATGGTGGCGATCTCGGCCTTGAGGACTTCGGACAGGCGATTCGTAGGCATGGTTTCGTTTAGCTGATCCTCGCTCTCAGTTTGGTGAGCATGTCCTCGACCATGGCCCCGAGCCCGTACTGCGGGGCGAAATCCCATTCGGCTCTGGCCGCCGAACAATCGAGAGAGTTTGGCCACGAATCGGCGATGGCCTGGCGCACCGGATCCACGTCGTAGCGCAACTCGAAGTCCGGAATGTGTTTTCGGATCTCCTGGGCCAGCTCTTCGGGGGTGAAGTTCATGGCCGTCACGTTGAACGAATTCCGGTGGATCAGCTTCGCGGGATCGGCTTCCATCACACCGATCAGGGCGGTGATGGCGTCGGGCATGTACATCATGTCGAGACGCGTCCCGGGACTCAGGAAACAGGTGTAGCGACCGTAGCGGATGGCGTCGTAGAAAATCGCCACCGCATAGTCGGTGGTGCCGCCGCCGGGCGGGGTCGCGTAGGAGATGAGGCCGGGAAATCTCAGACCGCGCGTATCCACCGCGAATCGGCGGTGGTAGTAGTCGCACAGCAATTCGCCCGCCACCTTGGTGACCCCGTACATCGTGGTCGGGCGCTGGATGGTGTCCTGGGGCGTGTTGTCCTTGGGTGTTCCGGGGCCGAACGCGCCGATGGAACTGGGGAAGAACACCTTGCAGTCGTGCTGCCGCGCCACCTCGAGAACTTTGTAGAGGCCGCCCATATTGAGTTCCCACGCGACGTGCGGTTTCTCCTCTGAGGTTGCGGAAAGCAGGGCGGCGAGGTGGTACACGGTGCCGATGTCGCGGTTTCTGACCATGTCCTGAATCTGACGGGCGTTGGTCGAATCGAGGAATTCGAAATGCTCTCCCGGCTTGAGGGTCTCGAGCGGAGGCAGCCGGATGTCCGAAGCGATAACGGCTTCGCTGCCGTAGCGCGCCCTGAGGGCGAGAACGAGTTCAGAGCCGATCTGCCCAAGAGCGCCGGTGACAAGAATTCTTCGCATCGCGAAAGAAGATACCGTTTTTTTGAGCGGCCCGTCGGGCCCGACGATCAGGCGACCGCGCGAGGGTGAGAGGTCTGCCTGGCGGTCTTCGATTCACCCGCGGCGGAGAGGCCCATGAGCTCGTCCTCCATCCAGAGGTGCTTGCCGTCGAGGACGTGCTTCGCCACCCGGTACTTGCGCACGTCATCGTTGTTCCAGAGGGCTTTGAAGGCGGCGTCGACGCGACGGCTCGCGCCCCGGGAGAAAAGGTCGGCGAGCTCGACCGCCTCTTTCGCCTCGGGCTTCCCGGCCGTTACCAGGGCCTGGGCGCGCACGCAGGCCGCGGAGATCGCGAAAAGATCATTCACGATGTCGACCAGCCGGAACAGGAACGCCTGCTTGTTCTGCAGGCCCGCCTGATAAAGCGCCATTCCATGGAAGCTCGATCGCGACAGCTTGCGCGAGCGCCGGTCCACGAACTGCAGATGCTTGGCGAGAGAGCCGAACTCGGAGAACCGGGGCCAGTGGCCCCAGCCGAAGAACCGGGTCGGATACCACCACGCGTAGAACGCGCCGATCTTCGGCAGCGCCGAGAGCTTCTGGCCGGTGGTTGACTTGGGATCCACCAGGGCTCCCGCCACTTCGAGATGCTTGTCCACCGCCTCTCGGGCCATGAACAGATGCATGATCTCGCTTGAGCCCTCGAAGATTCGATTGATCCGGAAGTCGCGCATCAGGCGCTCGACCGGAATCGGGGTCTCACCGCGCGCTTCGAGGGAGCCCTCGGTCTCGTACCCGCGTCCGCTGCGGATCTGCATGAGGTCGTCGACGATCTCCCAGCCCCGCGCGCTGTTCCATTCCTTCGCGGCCGCGGCCTCCAGTCGGATGTCGGCTCCGCCCCGGTCCGACATCTGGGTGGCCAGCTCGACGAGGGCCTCCATGGCGAAACCCGTCGCGGCCATGTCGGCGATCTTGTGTCCGACCGCTTCATGCCGGCCGACCGGCCGACCCCACTGCACTCGTGACCCGGCCCAGACGCGGACGGTCTCAAGAGCGGCTTTGACCGTGCCCGCCGCGATATTGGGAATGGAGAGCCGTCCGTCGTTGAGGGTGGTGAGGGCGATCTTCAGCCCGCGACCTTCGCCGCCCACCAGGTTCTCCGCGGGGACGCGCACATTCTCGAAATGGATCACCGCGTTCGAGAGGGCCTTGAGGCCCATGAACCGGCATCGATTCGTGACCTCGACGCCCTTCCATTCGGTCTCCACGATGAAGGCGGAGATCTTGTGGGTCTTGGGGTCGGAGGCCATCACCACCAGGAGCTTCGCGAGCGTCCCGTTGGTGGTCCAGAGTTTCGTGCCGTTCAGAATGTAGGCTGAACCATCCTCGGTCTTTTCGGCCGTGGTGGTGACCCGCGCCGGGTCGGAGCCGACACCCAGTTCGGTCAAGGCGAACGCGGAGATCTCGCCCTTCGCGCAGCGGGGGAGGTACTTTTTCTTCTGTTCGGCGGTGCCGAAAAGTTTCACCGGTTGGGGGACGCCGATCGATTGATGGGCCGAGAGCAGCGCGCCGATGTTGCCGCAGTAGGTGCCGAGAAGCTTCATCACCCGGTTGTACTCGACGTTGGTGAAGCCGAGACCCCCGTATTCCTTGGGGATCTTCATGCCAAACGCGCCCAGCTTCCGCAGGCCGTCCAGAACGCTCTCCGGATACTCGCCGGTGCGGTCGATTTCCGCCGGATCTACCTCGTTCTTGAGGAAGGTCTTGAACTTCTCGTAGTACTCCTTGAACTCAGGACGCTGATCCCCGCTGAGCGGATAGGGATGAATGAGATCCAGCCGGAAGTTGCCAAGGAAAAGCTCCTTCACGAAACTCGGGTGCTGCCACTGCGTTTCCCGCGCGGCTTCCGCCACCTGGCGGGCTTCGAGCTCGCTCACGTTTTTGCCGGCATCCTTGGCCTGGGTGTTCATCTGGGTCACGGGAGTCTCACCTCGTCGGAAGATCTTTTAATGAATCCTGCCTCATTAAAGATATATCACACACCGGTGACCGCCCTAAAGCCGCACCGCCTTGAGGTCGAGCCCCAAAGCCCTCTCTGGTTCAGGGCTGCCGCACTCTTCGCAGCATCGACTTCATCGACGATTCGAAAGACACCCGGGGCACGGCGATTGCCTTGCGGAGATCGGCGTTCTTGAACTCGCTCCGTGCTCTGGCCGGCATCCCGGCCACGATCGAGTCCGTGCGGCTCCCGAGGCCTTGAAGGAAACCAACGATGGCTCGCTGATACCCGCGCTGGCCCTGGATTTTCTTGCAGCCGATCACCAGCGCCTCCAGAACTTCGCTTCGATCCGGATCGCCGAGACGCGGGTCACGGGCCAGGCGTTCACCCCACTCATCGAGAAACGGCGCAGTCTCGATCAGGAAGTCGAATGACTGACGCAGCGAGCGGATGGGTCGAAGGGGATAGTTGCGATGGCCCTCGGGCGACAGAGTGGCTTTGTAGATCCGCGCGGCCAGGGCGAAGCTTCCGGCCCAGGGCCGCACGTTCTCGTGAGCCAGGCGCCGGATGTCCGCCGCGGCGGCGCTGTGGGCGGGCGATTGGGGCCAGAAAGAAATCGACTGGTCGATATCGCCTGCGTTATGGGTCATGACCGCCGCCATCCGCATCACCTCCAGTTCATCGCGGGCGGCAAGGAGGGCGCTCAAGCCTCGAGATTCCCGGGTCAACTCGGTCTCGATGCGGGCGCGGACACGATCGGCGAGATCCTGCCGGCCCAAATGGATCGCTCGTCCCAGGGCCGCGACCAGAACAGACAGGCGTTCGCCGTGGTGCCCGGCAAACACACCCAGATCGGGCACACTCACCGTGCGCTTTGAAACCGGCTCGACGTCCCAGCCACAAAAGGCCTCGGTCAGATCGACCATCGGGTCGAGCAGGTCGGGATCCTTGATAAGCCGCCAAAGCAGGCCGCGAATCTTCGTGTCCACGTCGGTCGGAACGAAAGTGGCGACGGTGGCGTGATGACAGGCGAGGCACAATCCGAAGTAGTCGATCGTCCGATCGTTGATTGGCGCGCGGTCGGCCGCGCCCTCGATCCGGTAGCCGGCCAGGATGTTCAGAAATCCAAGGGGTCCCCTCGCCCTCTCGAGCGCCTCTTTGGGCAGGTCTCCCTCCGGCCCGGGGAGCCAGGGCGCCGTGTTCTGAACCTCGTTCAGGAGGGTCTGCGGGGCCACGAAGCCTCGTATGGCCCTGGCGCTTTGCGGCTCGGCGTCGTCACCCATCGGCGCACCATAAACCAGCGTGCAGTCCTCGCCCGACCGCCTCCCGCCACGAGGCTATAGTGCCCGAGCATTCAAAAACGCCCGCCCATGAAGTTCCCCCATCCCCTCTCGCTTCTCTTCCTCTGCATCCTGCTCGCCGCGAGTCTCACCTGGATCCTTCCAGCCGGACTGTACGACCGGCACCGGGACGAGGCCACGGGCAGGGATGTGGTGACCGCCGGTTCGTATCACCGCGCCGAACAGAATCCCATCGCGCCTTTTGACGCTCTGGTGGCGATTCCAAAGGGCATGGCGGATGCGGGCTCCGTGATCTTCTTTGTCTTCCTGATCGGTGGAGCCTTCACGGCCGTGGATAAGACCGGCGTGCTCCGATCCGTGGTGGACGTTCTGGTTCGGCGGTCCTCAGGACGGGGTCTCCTGGTCGTCCCGATCGTGGCCGTGCTCTTCGCAACCTTAGGCGCGCTCGAGAACATGCAGGAGGAAATCATCGCCCTCATCCCGGTGCTCCTCATCCTGACCCGGCGCCTGCGCCTCGATCCCCTCGTGGCCGTGGCCATGAGCGCGGGGTCGGCCGCGGTGGGCGCCTCTTTCTCTCCGCTCAATCCGTTTCAGGTCCTGATCGCGCAGAAGCTCTCGCAGGTTCAGCCTGGTTCCGGGGCCTTCTTCAGGACCGTTTTTCTTCTGGCCGCGGTGGCGATCTGGATCGGCATCACCATGCGCTTCGCGGTCAGGACCCGGATCAGCAGCGAGGCCGCAGTCGACCCTGCGGAGCTGCAGGCCAGGAGCCTGGACGGCCGCAGCCTCCTGATCCTCGCTTCCGTGGTGGTCTCCTTCTCCGTATTCGTGGTCGGCATCATGAAATACGGCTGGGACTTCGATCAGTTGTCGGCGCCCTTTGTGGCCATGGGCATCATCGCCGGATTGGCAGGAGGCCTGGGGGTCTCGGGCACCGCGATGGCGTTCGCCGAAGGGTTCGCTTCGATGGCCTCGGCGGCCATGCTCATCGGCTTCGCGCGCGCGATCTCGGTCGTGCTCGAGCAGGGTCACGTGATCGACACCTTGGTCTACGCGATGGTGACGCCGCTGGCCGGCCTGCCGTCATACGCCTCGGCCCTCGGGATGATGATCCTTCATGTGGGGGTTCACGTTCCCGTGCCCAGCGTCAGCGGCCAC
>JAENWE010000110.1 GCA_016650185.1 Vicinamibacteria bacterium
GTTGAGGTGGACAACCAGATTCTGGTTCAGGCCGACTTCGAGGCGCCCGCACCCGCCGCGGATCGAACCTTCGGCGAGGCGGTGGAGGATGCCACGATCACCGCCACCATCAAGTCAAAGCTCCTCTGGAGCAGGCACGCCGACGGCCTGACCACGAATGTCGATACCAACCGGGGCAGGGTGACCCTGCATGGAACGGCGGATAGCCCGGTGGCCAGGGATCTCGCCGAGCATCTTGCCCTGAACACCCTTGGGGTGCTGTCAGTGGACAATCGGCTCGAGGTCAAGCCGGGCGCCACTTCGAGCGTGGAGAAAGTGGCCCAGGCGGCAAAACTCGAAGTCACCGACACCTGGATCACCACGAAGGTGAAGTCCACTCTTATGTACTCCAGCAACGTCAACGGATCCGCGATCAAGGTCAGCACCACCGGCGGTGTGGTGACGCTGAGCGGCAAGGTAGGCAGCGGGGCCGAGCGTGCCCTGGCCATCGAACTGGCCCGGAATGTGCGTGGGGTCAAGAGCGTGACCGCGGCCGGACTCAGGCCGTAGCGCCCAGGGGTAGGATCGCTCGGGCCGCCCGTGGTTCCCCTCGAAAAGACCGTGGGCTCGCGGGAGAGCCGGGGCGCCTCGGTGAGCGGCTCGCAGATTCACTCGATCCGGCTGCCCGGTCTTACGATTGGGCTCGAAGTCATATTCGGGCGAGCGGATGAGCGATTGCGCATCCACTACGACGCGGGCCCCTGGGGCCGGGCCCTACATCGACGGCACTCTCCTCGCCATCCGTCGGGTGGCCGAGTTCAAGGGCCTGGTGCGAGGCCTGGACCGGATCCTTTGAGCCTCAAGATCGGATCCGCGAAGACGCCGCCACGTGAAACCGCGTGTTCGGCACCGCACTGAACGAGCAGGCCGGCCGCGCGTATCCTGAAAGGGTCAGGACGCGCTCGCCAGGCGGACCTCGACCCTAGTTGAAGGAGAGATCATGGGAACCTTGCTGTTGGTGATTCTGATTCTGATGTTGATCGGCGCCGTCCCACGGTGGCCGCACAGCCGAAACTGGGGCTATGGCCCGAGCGGGGGCCTTGGACTTGTGGTACTCATTCTTGTGGTCCTTGTGCTGGCGGGCCGACTCTGAGAAAGCACAACCCGTCGTGACCGCGACCGGCGACGAACAACGGCGCCCAGGAGGGCGTGGCGAGAGTCGGTCTGCATTCGAGTTCGAAGCCTCCCTTGGGAGGACGGCGGACCTTCACCACGGGCTTCCAGGGACGTCCCGGCCGGAGCATCGGCCCGTCGTTTCTACAAAGGGTCCTTAAGGACGAACCCCGCCTTCAGGCGCCGCCTGGACGGGAGCGAGGGGTGACTCGGCGGGTCGCACGAGCAGGGCCTGTTCGGACAGGTAAGCGTCGATCCGGCTCTCGATACGGCGCGGGAATCGCGGGACCGGCCCGACGAGCGCGTCCTTGTAGACGCGAAGCATGATCGTACGGAAGATGGGAAGCGCCGCCCGGCTGCCCGTTTCCTTGCTGCCGAGGGCGTGGTTGTCATCGAAGCCGATCCGAACGGCTACCGTGATCCCGGAAGGCCCGTAGGTGGATCCGACGAACAGCGCGTCGCGAAAATCGCTCGTGGTCCCGGTCTTGCCCATCACCGGAATCGGAAAATCGCCACGGTCCAGCTCGTGGGCGGTGCCGGTGGGGAGGCGCACCACGCCGCGAAGGCCCTCCTGGATCTCACTCAGCGCGTCGACACTCAGCCCGGCCGCGCCGAAATCCCGGCTCGCCTGGGGGGCATCGTAGAGCACCCTTCCCGAGGCGTCCGTGACGCGAGCCACGGCATGGGGCTCGGCCAGAAGCCCCGAGGCCATGGCCCGGTAGATGCCTGCGAGCTCCAGGAGTCGCACCTCGGATGCGCCGAGCGCCGTGGTGAGGTAAGGCTGGATCGGCGTGCGAATCCCCAGGGCCTTGGCCAGCCTAATGACCTTTTCGAGTCCGATCGCTCTGGTGATCCCCACCGCCACCGCGTTGCGAGATTCGGCGAGTGCTTGCCGTAAGGGAATCGTCCCCTTGAATTCATGGTCGTAGTTGGAGATCCATTTGATCTCTCCGTTGCTGCCGTCCGGCACGCCGATGGGTTCGTCGAGCACGGGGGAGTCGAGGTTCATGCCCTCGATGAAGGCCGCCAGGTACACGAGGGGTTTCCACGCGGACCCCGGCTGTCGAAGAGAACCCGTGGCCCGATTCAGGTCGAAGTAACGGGCGGCGCGATCCTTGTAGACCCGCCGGCCGCCCGCCTGGGCCAGGATCGCCGCGTCTGCGTTGCGGAGCACCATGACCGAGCCCTGAATCAATCCCCTTGACTTCGGGTGCCGTTTCTCATACTGAACGAGGCCGCCTTCGAGCGCCTCATTCACGATGGCCTGGACGCGGGCGTCCACGGTGGAACTGACACCGATGCGTCCCTCGATCAGGTCGTCAATGCCGAATCGCCCCTGGTCGAGGCGCTTCAGTTCCTCGAACACGTTCTGGACGGCGGCGGGGGCTTCGGTCTCGGTCGGAGGCCTCGGCGCCACGACCACCGGCTCGTCCTGGCAGATCTTCGCGAGACCTTTCGGGATGTAGCCATGGCTCGCCATCTGCGCGAGGATTTCGTTGCGGCGGCGCAGGGGCTTTGGGGCCCCCGGCACGGGGGCGTAATCGCGGGGCGACTTGGAGATCCCCACCAGCAGGGCCGCTTTCCCGGCATCCTGCGCGGTGTAGCTTCCAAGCGGCTTGTCGAAGTAGTACTCCGAAGCCGCAGCGAAGCCGTAACGGCCGTTGCCGAGATAGATGAAGCTCGCATAGCGGGCAAAAATCTCGCGCTTGGCCAGCTCCTGCGAGCCATAACGCTTCTGCATCTGCTCTTCCAGCCAGAACGCGAGCCGGATCTCCTCGAGCTTCCGGCAGAGCTGGTTGCTGGCCGCGACGCCGAGCACGCTGGACAAGAGCCGCAAACCCAGGCCGCGGTGGAGGAGGTCCTTGCCGTTTTCGCGGCTGGTTTCGTCCCGCAGGAAGTATCCGCGGACCAGTTGCTGGGTCAGGGTCGAGCCCCCCTGCGGAAATCGCACCTGCGAGCCGCGTCCGCCTTTCCACCAGGCCGCCAGGGTGTACTGCACGGCCTTTTGAACGACGCGGGGCAGCGAGCGGTACTCGATACCCCGGTGGGAAAAGAAGTTCCGGTCCTCCGTCGCGAGGATGGCCTGGCGCAGGATGACCGGCACGTCGTCATAGGACACCTCGCGCCGGTATTCTCGTGCAATCTCGATCAGGACGCTCCCTCGTGCGTCGCGCACCTCCCCGGTCATGGGAAGTTGGAAGCGGACGAAGGCGTCGAGATCCGGCACCTGGCTTCGGTCGAAGTACACGTGGTAGGTGAGCCCGGTAGCGAGCACCAGCGGGGGAAAGGCGACCGCGGCGAGCCCGAGGATCGCGGACCGACCCCAGCGGGCCTTTGCCCGCAGGGCCCAGACCCTAAAGCGCCCGGTGGCGGAGCGGACATGCTGCTCCAAACGGAGGGCCCAGAGGGACCATTCCTCCGCCGGTCTGGTCTTGCGGAGGGCGTCAGGAGTTGGGAACACGCTGCTGGAAATGCAAGGACTGGGCCAACGACTGGATCCCACGTCGATCCGGCCGCACTGGTCTGGTTCTTGCGGCACGTGAGCCGAGGTTCCCGGAAGACATGATTCCAATCGGCGACGACGATTCCGGTCGCACCGTCTTCGCGGCGGGCCGGACCACGGGGTGAGCGCTGCGCGCGAACGGCTCAACTCAAGAGGAGTAACCCAGATGTCCAGCAAATATTCCGTCGTTTCAGGAGCGGTCTTCGGCCTGGTGGCCACGCTTCATGCAGTGCGCGCCCTGAATCAATGGCCGCTGTCTGTCGCCGGTATGGAAATACCGGTGTGGGGTTCGTGGGTGGCGACGGCCGGAGCCGCCTGCTTGTGCATCTGGGCGTTTCGCTCGGGGCCCAAATAGTCTCGCGGGGGTACGTCACCGGCAGTGAAGAAAGGCAGGGCAGAGGCCGCCGGTGACACCGCGTGTTCGGCACCGCACCGAACGAGCAGGCCGGCCGCGCGTAGCCTGAAAGAGGTCAGGCCGCGCTCGCCAGGCGGACCTCGACCCTAGTTGAAGGAGAGATCATGGGAACCTTACTGTTGGTCATTTTGATTCTGATGTTGATCGGCGCCATGCCGCGCTGGCCGCACAGCCGAAGCTGGGGCTATGGCCCGAGCGGGGGTCTTGGGCTTGTGGTGCTCATTCTGGTCGTGCTTCTGCTGACCGGCCGACTCTGAGAAACGCCAACCCGCCACCTAACTCTGTCGGGCGTGGGGGCTTCTAGTTCGGAGGGGCCGCACTGGAATCAAGTACCCTAGTCACGTGCAGCCCTCCCACGAGTGATGCGGCGAGAAGATCCAGGGTCGACCGATCCAGCGCCAGTGCCCACACGCGGTCGGTCGCAAGGCCCCCAACGCCGAGTCGGCGCCAGCTCACACCGGCATCGTCACTGCGATACACGCCCCCCCACGTGAAGTCGCTCACGAAAACCGTCCCGCCTTCAGGCGAAGCGGCGAGACTTGTGAAGTCCGACTCGGGCAGACCTTGGGCTGCCAACCGCCAACTCCTTCCCTCGTCGATGGAGCGGTAGAGACCGCGGCTTGTGGCCGCGAGGATCACTCCGGAGGTTGGGGCCACGGAAAGGGCATTGATCCGCGCCAATCCCGGGCGGGTCAGCGGGCGCCATGTCCTTCCCTCGTCGCGGCTCTGATAGAGATCTGATGGCGTCGCCACAAGCGACAGCGAGCCCGCCGGGGCAAGGGCGATGGCCGTCACTTCGCCCGGGCCTCTCAGAACCAGTAGAAAGCTCGATGAAGCCGGGTCGCGGCGGTAAAGACCCGCCGAAGTGCCGACCACCACCACCTCGCCGCGCAGAACGGCCACCTTGTCGATACGGGGGTAGGGGCGGGTCGGATCTTCGGTCAGGGCGATCCGGCGCCAGCGGCGGTCCGCGGCGCCAATCGAGAACAAGCCCTGATCGGTGCCGGCCAGGGTCAGCGCGTCCGCAATCCCGAGCGACCGAACCGTTCGCCCCTTCAACCCTTCTCCAAGCCTGGTCCATTCACCTCGTGCGGTCGGCGCGCTGAACACGCCTCCGCTCACTCGGTCTCCCCAGACACCGGCCAGGACGCGGCCACTCCTCGAGTCGACAGCGATGCTGGCGACAAACCGTTCAGAGAAGCCTTCGTTCGCGGGGATCCACGAGCGCCCCTGGTCAAGGCTTCGAAGCACCCCGGCTCCCTCGGCGCCGGCGAGCACGCTGCCGTCGGGCAAGGCCACGATGGCATTCACCACCAGATCCTGCGGCGTCTTTACCTGCCACGTAGCCGTGTCGTCGCCCGAGACCCAGAGTCCTTCGGTGGTGCCCGCATAGAAAGTGTCGGGTGAGAGGAGGTCCTGAGCGAACGCTCTCGACCTTCGGCTGCGAAAGGGAATCCCCTGCACTTTTGACCAGGTTGCGGCTCCGTTATTCGAGCCGTAGATTCCCGAACACGCGCTCGCGAAAACGCGGAGAGGGTTCCGGCGATCGAGAGTCATGGTGAAGACGTCCGAGTCATCGATGAGCCCGTACGGCACGGGCTTCCAGGTGGCTCCGCCGTCCATCGTTTTCCAGGGCAGGTGCCAGGTCCCGGCGTAGATGATTCGCGGATCACGAGGATCAACGGCGACGGATTCGACGTTGCGCAGCTCCGGATGTCCGGCCGGACTGATCCGGCGCCAGTGATGCCCAGAATCCCAGGATGCGAAAACTCCGCTCAGGGTTCCGACCACCGCATGGCTCGGATCCGAGGGATCGAGACTCACCGCGCGCACCGACTCGCCGTCCAGCGCGATAGTGAAACTGAGGCCGCCGTCTGAGCTCATGGCCACCCCTCCGCCACGCCCGTGAACATCCCAGAAACCGATCATGAGATCGCCTCGGGGACTCACCACAATGTCGTCAAGGTTCTGATCAGGGCGAGGGAAGCCCGGCGACAGCCTTTGCCAGTGATCGCCGCTCAAGTCCGAGCGGTACAGACGGCCTCCCGAAGCGCCGAGATAGACGCGCCCCGGGTTTCCGAGGTCGGCGGCCAGGGACCTCACGTCGCCGCCCTGCGGGCCAACAGGCGTCCAGGTCTCTTCCCATCCGCGGGCGTCTCGAGGAGCGGAGGCTA
>JAENWE010000111.1 GCA_016650185.1 Vicinamibacteria bacterium
CCCGCGGGGCCGCGGGAATTCGAACAGGCTGAGCTTGCGCAGTTCATCCTCGTCGTAGCGCTTGAACAGCGCGGCATCCGGCGCCTTCAGATCGCGGGCCTCACCAACCAGAAGAATGGCTCCTTCGAGCTTGCCTTTCCATTTGTCAAGATCCGCCTGAGACTCAAGACGTCCGGCGCTCATCACCTTGCCTTGGACCACCCCGCTTGTTCCCGGGGTCCAGGCCTTGGGCAGAGCGATGAGAGGCGCCTTCTGGGGCGAGAGCATGGTGACGGACGATTTATCGAAGGACCAACCGCGACCGAACGGACCCCACGATTCGAGATGGGCGTTGGCCAGGCCCCAGTCCTCCAGCTGTTTTCGGGTCCATTCGTTCGCGGTCTTGAGTTGAGGCGAGCCAGTGAGGCGGGGACCGATGACGTCGGTCAACTGCCTGAGCGTCTCCATGACCTGCGAATTCGTGCCCAGCGCCTGGTCGCGAATTTTCTGAACGGCAGCATAGTCGACCGCTTCCTGAGCAAAGGCGGGGCTGGCGGCCGCTATCGCGATGACGACTGCTCGCGCTAAATGTTTCATCTGGCAAGGTCTCCAAACTGGGTTTTGATGTCGCGGGCAAACTCGGCAACCCCGTCCTGCCAGGCCGGCAGGAGGACTTGCGGGTCTTGAATTGTACGTAAAACTGAATAGGCGGGGCGCGGGGCCGGGTGTGGGTACTCGCTGGCGGGCACCGGAATCACCGTGGTGTCGATCCCCAGGGCCTTGAAGAAATGGGTGGCGAGATCAAACCAGGAAGCGCCCTCGCCCGCGCCGGCCAGGTGATACGTTCCGAAAGCGCCGGTCTCGATCAAACAGAGAATCGAACGGGCCAGATGGACTGCGGATGTGGGCGAACCCTTCACGTCGCTCACCACCCGGACTTCCTTGTGCTTGAGGGCCAGAAAGTAAAGGCTCTTCGGAAAATTGGTGCCGTGCGTTTCGTAGACCCAAGCGGTGCGAACCACGTAGTGGCGGGGGTTCAATTCACGCACCGCGACTTCGCCCGCGCACTTGCTGCGACCATAGTGGGACAGGGGCGCCGGCTGATCGTACTCATGGTACGGCGTCGTCTTCTGACCATCAAACACGTAGTCGGTCGAGACGTGGAGAACGGCGGCGCCTGCCTCGGCCGCGGCCAGGCTGAGATTCCTCGGCCCGAGAGCGTTGCCCCGGAAAGCGGCATCCGGATCTGACTGGGCCCGATCGACATCGTTGAACGCGGCGGCGTTCAGGACCAGATCAGGGCGGTGGGCCCGAACCGCAGCACGCACGTCCGCGAATTTCGTGATGTCCAGATCCTGGTGAAGGAGCGGGGCGATATCGTGGCCTTGATTCTGGGCCAGCATCTGGCGCCCGAGTTGTCCGCCGGCGCCGATCAACAGAATGCGCATCACGGGATAAACCGGGGAAGCCGGTCCATGAGTTCGCAGAGCGGTCGAGCGGCTCGATCGCGCGCCGACAGCGCGGGCTCCGTCGTGAGCCATTGAATGCCGATGGCGGGATCGTTCCAAAGAACGGTCAGTTCGTCTTTCGGGTCGTAGTAGTCGGTGCACTTGTACTCGACATCGACCAGGTCGGATAGAGCGGCGAAGCCGTGGGCGAAACCAGGCGGCACATAGAGTTGTTTGAAATTGTCACCCGAAAGAAGAACCGAGGTCCAGCGGCCAAACGTCGGCGAACCGACTCGGACATCCACCGCCACATCGAGAATCGAGCCGGACACCGCCCTCATGAGTTTGCCCTGTGGTTTGGTGGCCTGCAGGTGGAGGCCGCGAACCGAGCCCTTGAGCGACCGAGAGTGGTTGTCCTGAACAAACGGCCCGTCCACTCCCGCGCCTTCGTATCGAACCGCGGAGAAGGTTTCGAGGAAGAAGCCCCGGGCATCCTGAAAAACGGTGGGCTCGATGATGAGAACCCCCGGCAATTCGGTCTGTGTGACCCTCAATGCCCGCGTTCCTCGGCCACCATGCGCAGGAGGTACTGGCCGTACTCGTTCTTGGCCATTACTCTTCCCGCTCGTTCGACCTCTTCTAGGCTCATGAAACCCATCTTGAATCCGACCTCCTCCGGACAGGCCACCTTGAGGCCTTGTCGTTCCTCGATGGCCTGAATGAAGGTCGAGGCCTGAAGCAGCGATTCGTGGGTCCCCGTGTCGAGCCAGGCCATGCCGCGGCCCAGGATCACCACGTTCAACTCCCCTTGACCCATATAAATGCGGTTCACATCGGTGACTTCGAGCTCGCCCCTGGCCGAGGGCTTGAGGTTGGCTGCGATATCGCGAACCCGATTGTCGTAGAAGTACAGCCCAGTCACCGCGTAGTTCGACCTCGGCTGCTTGGGCTTCTCCTCCAAAGAGATGGCTCGTCCCCTCTCGTCAAAGGCCACGACCCCGTACCGCTCCGGATCCTTGACCCGGTAGGCGAAAACCGTGGCCCCCGACTCGCGCTGCGCCGCCGATTGAAGATCTTTGGGCAAACCATCCCCATAGAAAATGTTGTCACCCAGGGCCAGAGCAACGCCGCCGGACCCTATGAAGTCCCGGCCGATGATGAAAGCCTGGGCGAGACCATCGGGGCTCGGCTGGACTGCGTACTCGATACGGATTCCAAACTGCGACCCATCCTTCAAGAGCCGCTTGAAGCTCTCCTGGTCCTCGGGAGTGGTGATGACGAGGATGTCGCGAATCCCCGCGAGCATCAACGTGGTCAGCGGGTAGTAGATCATCGGCTTGTCGTAGATCGGGACGAGCTGTTTGGAAACCGCAAGGGTGAGGGGATAGAGCCTGGTGCCTGATCCGCCGGCGAGGATGATGCCCCTGATGATGGACTCCTATGCCCTGGCCGCGTGGCCCAGCCGCCCGCGGTCGTATTTGCCCTTGGTCACGGCAGCGGTCCAGTCCCCGTTGTCCAAATACCAGCGCACGGTCGCCCTCAGACCGGACTCGAACGGATGCTGCGGCTGGAAGCCAAGCTCGCGATGGATCTTCGAGGCATCGATGGCGTAACGGCGATCGTGGCCGGGGCGGTCTTTCACGAAGGTCTTGAGGTCCTGGTACGCGCGGTGTCCTTTGGCCTGGAGCGCCACATTGGAAGCGGCCGGAAGCACCGCCTCAAGGGCCGCGCAGAGAGCGTCGACCACCTGCAGATTCGTGCGCTCGGAATTCCCCCCCACGTTGTATTTTTCGCCCACGCGGCCCTTCTGCAGTACGGCCAGAATGGCGTTACAGTGGTCGGTCACGAATAGCCAGTCGCGGATGTTGCCGCCATCTCCGTAGATGGGAAGGTCCTTCCCTTCGACCGCGTTCATGATCATGAGCGGAATCAACTTCTCGGGAAACTGATAGGGGCCGTAATTATTCGAGCAGTTCGTGATGAGGGTGGGCAACCCGTAGGTCTCGCGCCAGGCACGGACAAGATGGTCGGCCGAGGCCTTGGTGGCTGAGTACGGCGAGTTCGGGGCGTAGGGGGTGTCTTCGCGGAAGGCTCCGCTTTCGCCCAAGGATCCGTAGACCTCATCGGTGGAGACGTGAAGGAACCGGAAAGCGTCACGATCCGCCTCGGACCAGGTCAAGAACAGCGCGCGCGCCGCCTCCAGCAGTTCGAAAGTTCCGTTCACGTTGGTGCGCACAAAATCTCCGGGGCCATCGATCGAGCGATCCACGTGGCTCTCCGCCGCGAAATTCACCACCGCGCGCGGTTGGTGCTCTGAGAACAAGGCTCGTACCGCATCCCGGTCCGCGATGTCGCCGCGGACAAACCGAACTCGGTCATCGCCCAAAAGGCCCTCAATGCTCTCGAGATGACCTGCGTAGGTCAGGGCGTCGAAGACGACCAGCCGGTTCGAGGTGGCGGCGAGGGCCTGACGAACGAAATTCGACCCGATGAAGCCCGCGCCGCCAGTCACGATCCAGGTATTCAACAGGGCACCTCGACCCCGGAGGGGACGGACGGGTGCGCCTGCAGGCGCAATGAAGGAGCACTCATTCTCAAAGACATCTCAGGCCGAAGCTTAGCCGCCCCAAGGATCGGGCCGTGATTTTAACGCGAGACGCACCGGCGACGGAGCTGTCACGGCCTTCGCAAGCATCCAGCCTGCATTGGAGCGGCCTTTCCCGCGGGCTAGGACCCCACTCCGATTCCGGCCCTTGCCGAACGGGGTAGGAACGGTCATAGACTTCTTGCTGCCCCAACCTTGGGCTAAACGAATGGAGTTCCCGTTGAACCACCGCTTCATGGCCCTTTTCGCGGCCGCCCTTCCGGCCGACCGCCCTCCGTACGACGCGCCGCCCGCGACACGTCAAAAAACGAAAACAGACGGCTCTTGATCAACGTGGGGGTCGGACTCCTCATCGCCGCGCTGCCGTACCTCATCAGCGGCGTAGCCTCGGCCGCGGACTTCCCGTCGACCCTCTCGTTTCTCCTCTTCCCCGGACGCGGCCTTCTCGTCCTGCTCGGGGGCCTTGTCGTCTTGTGGGCGGCTCTCCGCGATCGCGTCCCGACCGATCGATTGGGCCTCTCTCTTGAGTTCCTCACGAGCCGGCGCGGGTTCTCACTCACGGCCTTCGCGATCATCGCCATCATTGCTTTCGCCCGGGTGCCGCAGGAGGAGAAGGAGGCGGAGGCCTTCGGCGGCGACGAACCCAAGTATCTGCGGATCGCCTACAGTCTGTTAAGAGACACCGACGCGGACGTGAGCGGAGGGCGAACGGAGACGCCGGGGCCGTCGGTTCGCATGCAGCAGGTGTGGAACCTCCTCGTCGTCGGACGTGATTCGGCGGCTGATCTGTTCAAGCCGGTGGAGATTCCCGATGGCCACGTGTGGAACGCCGGCAACTGGACGGTGCGAGGACTGAACGGAGGCCTCTACCATCTGCAGCCTCCGGGACTGCCCGCCCTGGTGGCCGCGGCCCTCGCCATCGGGGAGGGCGCGCTTCCGAATCGGGATCCCGGAATCTACGTGGCCGCGCTGTTGTCGCTGATCTGGCTGCTCGGAGCCAGAGAACTCTGGCGCCTGTCTCTCGAAGCCACGAACGATTCCCTCGGATCCGCAATCTTCGTGGCTCTGGTTCTACTTTCGGCCCCGGTCTTCGTCGGCGGCTACCAGCTCTTTCCAGAAAGCCTGTCGCTGCTGCTGTTCCCCTGGCTGTTCCGAAGGCTCCGCACCAGCGATCGCCCCCTCTCCTTGATGACCGGCCTCGTTTGCGGCCTGTTGACTGGCTCTTTGCTGTGGGTGCACCCCAAGCTCACCATAGTGGCCGCGTTGTTCGCGGTCATGGCATGGCTGCGGCCACGCACATCCGGCCGCGTGAAGCTGCTGTTCACTTTGGGCCTGACGCTCACCACCCTCACGTCTCTTCTCTATTGCTTTCACATCTCCGGCCTATTCCGACCGGAAGGCCTCTACATCAGACAAGCCGAGGAGTATGTGGGCTCGCCCAATCCACTCTCCCTTCGGTTCGCCGCCGGGCTCGTGAAATCCCTGGCGGGCGGGCGGGATGGACTTCTGGTTTTCGCGCCTGTACTGGTCCTTGCTTTCATGACTCCCATGGTCCTGAAGCGCCCCGCCCGGTCAACGATAGAAATGTGGAGTTTGTTCCTCGTGGTCTGGCTGACGTCCGCGGTTCACGATGGCGCTTCGCTCGGTTCCCCGGCGCGACTGATGGCCCCGGCGGCTTTCGTTCCGGCCTTCTTCCTGACCCGCGCCCTGCGCGAGCATCCCCCCGCCAGCTTCAAGATGGCCGCGGTGTTTCTCTTTCTTCTCGGCACTCAAATCACAGAAACAGTCTGGGGCGACTGGCGAAGGAACGTCAATCCCTATCGAACCATGTTCGCCAACCCATCCACCAATTTTGAAGCCTCACTCCCCGGCAATTCGTTCGCCGAGGACGGGTACCGGGCGGATCTCCGAAAGGCGGGACTTGTTCTGGTGACTTTGTTGATTCTGGCCGCAGGCTTCGGGCGGGCCCGCGCCGACACGCGCCCTGATCTCGCCCCCGCAAGGTTCGGCACAGGCGTGATGGCTACACTCGCGTTCCTGGCCTACGGACTCCACTGGCTGGGACCGCCCTAGCAGTCCGTGGTGAAAGTTCGGCCTGCATTCAA
This sequence comes from Vicinamibacteria bacterium, assembly GCA_016650185.1. Lineage (GTDB taxonomy): Bacteria > Acidobacteriota > Vicinamibacteria > Fen-336 > JAGNNV01 > JAGNNV01. Next base: position 6,138 of record JAENWE010000111.1, read on the forward strand.
CGAACGCTGCATCCCGTCTGGACTACGTTGCTCGTCGCCTCAATATTCCCGATATGGAGGCTCCGCTTACACCTTGCCAGACGGGCGCATCACTCGTCTCGGTGCAACGGCGGACTTTCACCACGGACTGCTAGCCCGGAGTGGCTTTTGGGGTGGGCCAGATGATCGGTCTTCCTTACTTGGCCGGCGAAACTCCCTCGGCGGCACGGCAGGTCGCGGCGGCGCAGGTCTCGAGCCCCTTGACCCTCTGTGAGAGATTGGCCAGGAGGGCCGGCGGGAGCTTCCCCGCCGTGTTCTCCATCTGATATGGATCCTTGATGAGATCGTAGTACTCGGTTTCCCCCGAGGCGTACTCAACATACACGTCGTTTTCGGATCGAATCCCCGAATACGACCGCACGCGGAACGGAGCGCCCCCTCCGAAGTGCTCGATCAGGATGGACTCTCGCCACGGAACCCTCTCTCCCTTCGCGTGGAGGAGGGGAACCAGAGAACGGCCGTCCGAGGACGCGATCAACTCACCCGGCGCTCCGGCCAGGTCAAGGAGTGTGGCCGGCAGATCCACGAGGCCGACGACCTGGCTCACGGTCCGGCCCGCGGGAACTCCGGGCCCGCGCACAAACAGAGGGACCCGGATGGACTCCTCGTACGGCGCGTACTTCTCCGTGGGAATCCGGTGCTCGCCTCGAAACCATCCGTTGTCCGAGGTGAAGAAGATGTAGGTGTTCGACAGTTCGCCGGTTTCTTCCAGCGTCTTTATCAGCGCATCCATGGCCTCTTCGACCGAAAGTAAAGACTGCCTCATCTCCCGATAGGTTTTGTCGATCTCGCGGTTCCACCAAGGCGTGAGCGGCTCCGCCTGGTCCCGAAGGGCCTTCGGCTTGTCGCTGATGTCGGCCTCGTCGAAGGACGGTTTGCGGGGAGCCTTCTCGTCCGGAAACGCCAAGCGGTGCCTCTCCGCGGGCTCGGGCGGCACATGCGGCGCGCTCAAGGCCAGATAGGCGAAGAAGGGCCGGCTATCGCCGCCCTTCTTCGCTCGGATGAACTCCCGCATTCGCCGGCTCAGCACATCCGTCTGATAGCCACCCGAGCCTGCCTCCTGGAGCTTCAGGACTCCGTTCTCGCTCAAAGTGAAGTGATTGTTGCGGGCCTCACGGTCCGACAGGATGACCCGGAAGTCGTCCCAGCCCTTGGGAACGAAAGTCTCCTCCCGCCCAAGCGGGAAATCGTTCATGTACTTCCCAAAAAGCCCGGTGCGGTACCCGGCTGCTTTCAGCCAGACACCGATGTTCCCCTCGTCGTAGCCGCCGGCGCGCCAGGGTGTGTAGCCGCCCTCCGGACCATTGTTGTAATAGACCTTCGTGTTGTGGGCGTACTGCCCGGTCAGGAGCAGGGCGCGCGCGGGCCCGCACAAGGGTGTGTTGGCCAGGTTCGAGGTAAAGCGAACGCCCTGCTCCATGAACAAGGATCGAAAGCGGGGCATTGACTCGGTGATGCCCACATCCGCGTCATCCAGCACGACCACGATCAGGTTGGGCCGGTCTTTGGGCCTGGTCGCGCTCCCTGCGGTTTGCGCTCCCGGCCCGCAGGCGGAAGACAGGGCGAAGCTCGCGAAGAAAAGGCCCCGGAGGAGTGGCGTGACCAAATCGCTACTTCAGGTACTTGGCGAGGAAGGCCAGAACGTCCTTGCGGGATTCCCGGGCCAGAGGGGTGTCGATGCGATTGAAGTAGTGGCCGCCCGGGGCGTTTTCGTAGATCTTGTAGTCGAATTTCTTTCCCGCCGCCTTGAGGGAATCGATCAGGTGTTCGACTTCCAGAACGTTCACATCCTCATCGTTGGTGGTGGTGTGGATGAGAAGCGGCGTCTCCAGCTTGGCCGCGTGCGCGTAGGGAGAACGCTTCTTGTACTCGGCCACATTCTGGTCGGCCGATTTCCCGAGGAAGCCCTCGTAGATAGCCCGATAGCCGTTGGTCTTGTACCCCATGCGCGCGATCAGATCGGCGACGGGCACGCCCGCGTACGCCGCCTGATAGGCCTTGGGCCAGGTCATGATGTTGAGGAGGGTGTGGTACCCGCCGTGGCTCCATCCCAGGATGCCGACTTTCAGGGGATCGACGGGCAGATTCTCCACCGCCCAGTTCCGAGCGGAGTAGGTGTCGTCGATTTCGGCCCCGCCGTAATCGATCTGGTCGTAGAAGTATCCGCCGTAGCCGGTCGAGCCGCGGTACTCCGGAGCCACGATCACGTAGCCCTCGGCGAGCAGCTCCCGCGCGGCGCGCAGATTCTGAGTGGTGTCGAAATTGTTGTGGACGCCTTCATGAACCATCACGATCAGCGGGGCCTTCTGAGCGAGCTTGAGAGACAGCGGAATGAAAGTGTAGGCGGACAGGATCAGGGGATTGCCGTAGCCCTGGCCGGTCGGATTGGACATCCGAGCCGGCTTGGAGGAGGTGAAGCGGACTTTGTCCACCTTCGCAATGTCGGACATGCGCGAAAACCACATCCAGTCGTCGATGTCCTTTTGGACTTCCTGGCCCTGGTGCATCTGCTGGGACTGCAGCCTTCGGACCTGGGCCTGCAACGAGGCGATGGTGGCGTCTTTGTCGTCGCCGCCCGGCGGTTGAGCGAAACCAGAGGTCGCCATCGCAAGAATCGTGGCCAGAAGGAATGCGGGTCGACTGATCATGAAGAGTCCTCAATGTCGGGAAAGTTGGTTTATGGGTTCGCCCTGGCGCGGAGACCCTCGGGTGTCCCCGGATGTTAACGAAGGCGGGAGTCCTTGACCGCCGCGAAGGGCAGGAGGATCACACGCTACTTCCGAGGCGGAGAGCGCTTCTCTTCGCGATGTCGCTGCTCTTCCTCGTACTCGGCCTGCGCCTTCTGACCCTCGGGGGTATCGAGCCAGCGCTTCCACTCGCGGTTTTCCTTCCATCGCGCCACCGGATCCGTAGTGGTGAAGTTCGCCAGAAGAGCCACCGGCGACACTTTGGCCCCCTCGAGCAAAGTACCGAGGCGGGTCACGTCCGCGGGCAGGTGGTCGCGGGTTGCGATGTGTCGAACGTGCTCAGCGGTTCGCAACGAAGTCTCCTGGGCGGAGGTGGCGATAATCAGGAACTTTCGGGACGAGGAAACCACGGCCCACAGTTCGCACTGCTCCACCACGGGGATGCGAAGGGTGAAGAGGATGTCCCTTTGGAGGCGCAGGGTGTCCTCGCAAACCGCGATCTCGAGATTGGGAGTGAAGACGCGCTCTCGGGCGATGTCATCCAGAAACGCTTCCGTCGGCTGGGCCGACCGGTAGGCCGGAACGATCGCGCCAAACAGAAACAGAGCCGCTCCCAAGACCATGGTCGCGCACAGGGCGACAAGGGCTCGGGCGGTTGGACGGACGGTGGACAGAAAACAGGCGAGAGCCCCGAGCCCGAGAAATCCCCGCATGAACATCACCAGGGGCAGGGATGGCGAGAAAGGCGCCGGCAGCATCGGGAAGAAGGCCGCCCCCACCAACAGGACGCCCGCCACGACGGCCAGAATTCGGAGCGTTCCCATTCGCGGACGCCCAAGGGCGAGATACGCCCCGATCACAATGCCGAGGGGCGGAAGTATGGGCAGAAGGTAGTAGTCGAGTTTCCCCCTCGATAGGGACAATGGCGCCAGCATGAGGACCGACCATCCAAGGAGGATGCGAAGAACCTTCGGGGCTTCGGCCCGAAACGTGTACAGGAGCGCGGGGATGGCGAGAACCGACCACGGCAGACCCTCAACCGCGTAGATGGGAAGGTAGAACCAGAGGGGCTCGGCTGCGTCGTAGGTGGGAGCCGCGAATCGCTGAAGATTTTCGCGCAGAAAAAACCACTTCAACGGCTCGATGCCTTCTCTCAAGTAGACAAGGAAGAACCAGCTGAAACCGACGCCTGTGGCCAGGATCGTGCCGAGGAGCCCCGCGGGGTTGAAGATTTTCGGAAGACGCCTCTCCACCAAGACGAAGGCAAGGAGGAGAGCTCCGAAGTAGATCCAGGCGATGGGGCCCTTCGCGAGGAAGCCGAGGCCCAGCAAGGCGCCAACACCGACCAGGAGGCGGGGTCTGGATTCGGTCTCGCTCCGTAGATAGACGCTCCCCGCCAGCAAGGTGAGGAGAGTGAGGAGCATGTCCGACATGGTGAGTCGGGCGAAGCTCACGAAGGCGTAGCTCGTGCCCAGAATCGCGGTGGCGAAAAAGGCCGCGCTCCGGCTATCCTCCGCCGAGCGGCCGTCCTCAGCGGGGGTCACCAGGGTTGCGAAATGGTACGTGGCCCGGAGGGTAGCGAGAGCCAGCAATGCCGCCATCAAGCGGCCCGCGAACAGACTCGCACCGAAGACGTCAAAACTCAGAGCGAGCAGCCAGTAGGTGAGCGGAGGCTTGTCGTAGAACGGCTCGCCCCGGTAGAAGGGCACCAGCCAGTCCCCGCGCTCCACCATGGCCCGAGCGGCGTCGAGAAAGTAGATCTCGGCTCGCTCGATGGGCGCGTCCGAAAGCCCCACCGCGAAGGCCGCAGAGGAGAGAACCATCAAAGACCCGAGCAGCCAGAGGCTGCGGCCGGGGTTGAATGGGGCGGTTGAATTCAAGTGTTACGACTTCTTCAGCAGGCCGGGCTCATCTTCTTCATGCGGAGCTGACCGCACGCGGCCAGCACATCCTGACCCCGAGGCTTTCGGACCGACACCGGAACGCCGGCATCGAGAAGGATTCCCTCGAACCTCGCCACCTGGGCCTGTCGGGGCGTGTCGAAGGGTATGGGCTCCGCCGCGTTTAGAGGAATGAGGTTCACCTTCCCGTTGCGGCCGCGCAGAAGCCGGGCCAGGGCATGGGCGTGCTCGTCGCGGTCGTTGACGTCCTTGAGGAGAACGTACTCGTAGGTCACCCGACCCCCGCGCGGCGAGGGATAGGAGTCGGCGGCCTCGATCACATCCTTGAGCGCGTACTTGTGCTCGATCGGCATGAGCTCTCCCCGCAGCTTCGAAGTGGGAGCGTGCAGGGAAATGGCGAGATTGGGCCGGACCGGCTCGAGTTTGAGCTTCTCCAGAGCGGGCAGAATGCCGACCGTGGAAAGAGTCAGCTTCTTGGGAGTGATGGCGAAGCCTTTGGGATCCATGAGGATCCTGAGCGCGGACATGGTGTTCTCGTAGTTGAGTAGCGGCTCCCCCATCCCCATGACCACGACATTCCAGGGACGCTCGTCCCGCGGCGAGGCTTTCTTCGCCTGATCCATGCCGTCCGCCACCTGGGACAGGATTTCCCAGGGTTTGAGATTCCGTTTGTATCCGCTGATTCCGGTGAGACAGAAGGCGCATTTCAACGGACATCCGGCCTGGGTCGATATGCAGATGGTCTGTCGCCTGGTCTCTGGGATGTAGACGCTCTCGATGGCGGCGCCGTCGTCCAGACGGTAGAGCGATTTGATCGTGCCATCTTCTGAGAACTGGCGGTCGGCTACTTCGATCCAGCGGAGGTCGTTCTGCTCCACGAGGGCTGCGCGCAGGGGCGCCGAGAGGTTCGTCATGGCGACGATTTCGGGTGTGCGCTTGGCGTAAAGCCAGGAGTAGATCTGCCCGGCGCGGAATTTGGGTTCGCCCATGGCGGTCACCAATTCCTCGATCCCGGCCAGGGAAAGGCCGAAGAGATTCTTCACGGGACGGAGACTCACGGGTTCTTATACTCGACCGGGACGAAGACTGTCTTCATGGGCCAGCCGGGCCCGCAAGCGGTCGCGCCCCCAAGCCGCGTGTTCGCGGACCACCGGGTCCTCGTCTTCCATGAGACCGTCGAGCAGAACGAGGTGTTCGCGGGACCCGGCATTGCCGATCGCCACCGCCACATTTCGGAGAAGGCCGCGCCGCTTGGTCCGCTTGATCGGATTCTTGCGGAAGCGGGCTTGGAAAGCGTCCGGGGTGAGGCTCGCCAGTTCCTCGAATGACGGAGCCAGGTTGTGAGCCCGCGGTTCAAACGGCTCTCCCCCCGAGACCAGGCGTTTGCGGTTCCAGGGGCAAACGTCCTGACAGATGTCGCACCCGAACACCTGCCGGCCCATCGACCCGCGAAGCTCGGGGTCGATGGAGTCCTTGACTTCGATGGTGAGATAGCTGATGCAGCGGCGGGCATCGAGAACATAGGGCTCGGGAAACGCCTGCGTGGGACAGGCGTCCAGGCAGGCGCGGCATGACCCGCAGATGTCGGTGGTGGGCGCGTCGGGCGCGAGATCGAGGTCGGTGATGAGGACGCCGATGAAGAACCAGGACCCGAGCTTCTGGTTGAGCACGCACGTGTTCTTGCCGTAGCTGCCCAGACCGGCGGCCACCGCGTACGCCTTCTCGGCCACCGGTCCGGTATCCACATAGGCCCGGGACTCGAACGAGCCGCAGTCCCGGCCTAGCGCCTGTCGCAGGGCCTCCAGCCTGGCTCGAACCACATCATGGTAGTCATCGCCCCATGCGTAGCGTGCAATCCAGGCGGAGCCTTGCGGCGAGTCGGTGGAGTACGGATGAGGGGTGTCGTATTGAAGGGCGGCCACGATGATGGAGCGGGCCCAGGGAAAGGCCGTCCGCAGATCCGACCGGCGGTCCGCCTGGGTTACGAGATAGTCCATGATCCCGGCCCGCCCCATCTCGATCCAGCCCTTGAAATGGGCAAGAACAGGCGGAGCGGCGGAATTCGCGACCCGCGCATCGTCGAAACCCGCCTCAAGAACTCGTCGCTTGACTAGACCGGTGAGGGCGTCGGGAGTCGGCGAGTCGGGCACGGTAGAATCCTTGATGTTCCCCTACCCGCGAGCTTACTCAAGCGATGAGAACTCCGGGCACACGCAAGGACCCGATCGATGAAACCCGCCCTTCTCCATTCTGCTGGCCGCCTGGCTCTGGTCCTGGCCTTCCTGACCGCCCCCGGTTTGGTCAGGGCCCAGGATCCGCAGGCGAGTCCAACCCCGATGGACGAGAAAGCTCGCGAGCGCGCGGAGCGAGATGCGCGGAAGGCGGCGGAACAGGAGGCGAAGGCTCTGAAGGCGACGGCGGAGAAGGAGCGCAAAGAAGCGGAGAGCGCCTCAAAGAACAGAGAAAAGGCGACTGCGCGACTCATCGCCGCGGAAGCCAGGAGCGAGACCCTTGAGGCCAAGACCCCGGATGCCAAACTCCCGATCCAGGAGGCTCCGCTGCCCGCGGTCTTGACCAAGGAACAGGAACGTATCCAGAAGTCCGAGGAAAAGGCTCGGGTAGAAGCCGAGAAGGCACGGAAAAAGGAAGAGGATCGCGCCCGGGCCCAGGAAACCAAAGACGCGGAGCGGCGGCGCAAGGATGAAGAGAGCGCCGAGAAGGAACAGGAACGGATCCAGAAGTCCGAGGAAAAGGCTCGGGTAGAACTTGAGAAGGCACGGAAAAGGGAAGAGGATCGCGCCCGGGCCCAGGAAGCCAAAGACGCGGAGCGGCGGCGGAAGGATGAAGAGAGCGCCGAGAAGGAAGCGGCGAAGGCAAGGGAGAAGGTGGAGAAGGATCGCGCCCGGACCATGCCGGTTGAAGTCGAACAGCGCCCTCCAGTAGATCGTCCTCGAGACGAAGCGCAGGCCGACCCTCTCCCTGTCGCCGCCCCTCCCCTCAGCAAGGAAGAGGAAAAACGGCGCAAGGAGCTGGTCAAGCAAATCGAGAAGGCCCGCGACGAGCGCGATCGCCTCAACCAGAAGGCGAGTGAGGCCGAGCGGATCGCTGAGGCCGCGCGATCCATCGCGAACGACGCCCAGCGTAACTACGAGGCGCTCACCACCGGTCTCGACGTCGAGGACGTTGCGCCGCCGGAACCGCCACCCGCGGAGGAGACGCAGCCCAGGAAGAACCGCTTCGTCACCAAGGCCGACTTGCAGTTGGCGGCCGCAGAGAAGGCGGCGCCGGTCGCAGCCCCCGATCCGCTACGGGTGGCCCTCGACTTGAAGAACGCCGACCCGGAGACCCGGGAAAAGGCGGCCTTCGCCCTGGCGTCCCTGGGGCCAGACGCTCAGCCGGCCACCCGGGCGCTCATGGCTGCGCTCGCCGACGCGAACCCATCCGTGCGCGTTGCCGCTGCTCAGGCTCTGGGTCGAATCGGACCCGGCGCCGCCGCGGCTCGGGCCCCACTTTCTGCCGCACTCACCGATCCGGATCCGGCGGTCAAGAATGCCGCACAGGCCGCCCTTCTGGCCATACAGGTCCGGTAACCCTCCACTTCTCGGACCAAACCCAGGGCTAGAACTCGCGGCGCCCTTCGAGAGCCCGGGTCATGGTGACTTCGTCCGCCCACTCAAGATCGGAGCCCGCGGGGATGCCGGTGGCGATTCGCGTGACTTTTACCCCCAGATTTCGGAGCAGACGGGCCAGATAGATCGCAGTGGCTTCGCCTTCTACGGTGGGCGAGGTGGCGAGGATCACTTCGGTGGCGAGGCCCTGACGGACCCGGTCCAGAAGACCCTGAATCCGAAGTTCGTCTGGCCCAATCCCCTGGATCGGTGAGAGCGCTCCGTGAAGGACGTGGTATCGGCCGCGATAACCCCCGCTTCGGTCCACGACCATGATGTTCCCGGGTTCCTCCACGACACAGACCATGGAGTCCAGCCGTGTCGTATCGGTGCAGATCGAGCAGACCGGCAGATCGGTGAAGGCATTGCAGCGCTCGCACAGACCGATGCTGGCGGAAAGCATCTCTATGGCCGAGGCGAGACGCTTGTTGTCCTCTGAACGTCCTTTGAGGAGGAAAAAGGCCACTCTCTGGGCCGACTTGGGCCCAAGCCCCGGGAGTCGGCGCAACTCTTCTATGAGCCTGGCGATGGGTTCTGGATAATCCATTCGGGGTTGTGATCGGCAAGTCTAAGGGGCAGGTGTATCCTTCGGCCTGATCTCATGGCTCAATCCTTAGCCTCGTCCGAGGTGAGGGGTGTGTTCCCGTTTGGAATCGGGCCAGGAGCTAGGTCTTTAAGGAGTATTTGGATGTCTGGGCCCGATATTGTCATGTACGAGGTGGAGTTCAACCTGATCAAAGGGATCATGGCCAAGCTCCGCACCGACAGCAACGCGCAGGTCGTTTTCCTGGTTGACAAGAACGGCCAGCAGATCGCCACCGCCGGGGACGCGGAGCATATCGACGCCACCTCCCTGGCCTCTTTGACCGCCGGGAATGTTGCCGCCACTGACGGGCTCGCCAAACTCATCGGGGAGCGCGAATTCTCGATCCTGTTTCATGAGGGCGAAAAGGACAACATCCACATCTCGATCGTCGCCTCGAGGGTCATCCTCGTGGTCATTTTCGATGAGCGCTCGTCTCTAGGTCTTGTGCGGCTTCGAGTGAAGCGCGCCTCCGCCGAACTCGCCGAAGTATTCGCCGGTCTTCTCGCGAAGATGGAACTGGAGAAGGCCAAGGGCGCCGCTTCGGAACACGCCACCCCGTTCTCCGAGATTACGGATGACGACATCGACGCTTTGTTCGGATAGCCCGCTCACGCGACCGAATAGAGACACTCCCAAAAACACGCGATGACCTTCATTAACTACGCCTCTCGTGAGATCAACTGCAAGATCGTCTACTACGGTCCCGGCCTGTGTGGGAAAACGACGAACCTCCAGCACATCTACGACAAGAGCAACATTGGCACAAAAGGGAAGCTGATTTCGCTTGCCACCGAAACCGATCGAACGCTGTTCTTCGACTTCCTTCCCCTTGAATTGGGCACGGTGCGGGGATTCAAGACCCGGTTTCATCTCTACACCGTTCCCGGCCAAGTGTTCTACGACGCCTCCCGAAAACTGATCCTAAAGGGCGTGGACGGCGTCATTTTCGTGGCCGACTCGCAGGAAGAGCGCATGGATGCGAACATCGAAGCCCTGGACAATTTGGTCACCAACCTTCAGGGTCAAGGCTACGATTTCAACACGATTCCTTACGTCATCCAGTTCAACAAACGTGACCTCCCAACCGCAATGTCGGTCGAGGACATGAAGAAACTGCTTTGCCGACGAAACGAACCGATCGTTGAGGCCTGCGCAGCGAAGGGAACCGGCGTTTTCGAAACCCTCCGTGCCGTAGCCAAGGTGGTTCTGCAGGAACTGAACCGGGGCCAATAGCCCCGCCGCAGGCGACTTCGCTGCGCTCAGTCGCTCCAGTGGAGACGCTCCTCACGGTCCAGGGCCAGGCCGGTACGGATGCCGTCGATCACGACCAGCGCGATCAGCATCGAAGCAGCCAGCCAGACGAGCGGCGTGAGCATCCACGCCCTCCCGGGCCAGAGGAGGAGACCGATGTTCATCGCTCCCAGGAGGATCCGTGCCTCGGTTCCGCCCACGCCTCCAAAGGCAATCTGGAAGATTCGCGTGGTGTGGGCCTTGAGCGCGATGTGAATCTGCAGAAGCAGATACGCGATCAGCAATCCGAGGGCGGCGGGAGGCGGGACCAAAGCGGAGAAGGCCAGACCTCCGAGAAGACAGATGGAGCCAAGGGCATCGGCCAGGTGGTCGACATAGAAACCGTAACGCGGCCGCTGCCGTTCGCGAACTCGAGCCAGTGTCCCGTCGAGGCTGTCGCCGAACCAGTTGAGAAAGAGGAACAGGTTGACGCCCAGGAGGGCAAGGGGCGAGACCACCAGAAATCGATAGCAAAGGCCCGCGGCGGCCATCGACAGCACGCCCAGGGCGGTGAGGTGGTCCGGACTGACCCAGGCGGGTAACCGCCTCGCGAGGGCCACAAGAATCTTCTTCTCGGGTCCTGCGGTGAGGCTTCGAAGATCTCGGCGCGATAACGGCGGAACGGCGGGCTCGGTGGCGAGGGCGGCGGCGGCGCTCAGTGGATAGGGCATGGCGGTCTCCTTGGGAATGAAGGTGCATCGACCAGGACAAGGTACGACCAGCGCCCCCACAAAGTCCCTAACGAAACCCTGAATAGATCCAAAAGACTTCCAAAGCCTCATAATCGGCAGGCCACTCTCGCCCTCCCTATGACCCTCCATCGCCTCGGCCCTTTCACGCTCGACACTCGGACCCTTCTCCTCCTGCGCGAGGACGAGATCGTCAAGGTGCCGATGAAAACCGTGGAGGTGCTGCTGGCGCTGAACGATCGCCGGGGCGAAATCCTGACCAAGGATGAATTGATGAAGGCGGTCTGGCCGGACAGCATTGTGGAGGAGGCAAATCTGAGCGTCCACGTGGCCCTTCTGCGCAAGACTCTGGGGGCGACGGCGCCGATCGAGACCATTGCCAAACGCGGATATCGGCTGCGGGCGGAAGCCGAGGCGGCCATCGTTGAGACCTCCGCAGAAAGAAACGCCCGAGAGAGCGTCCTGCGCGGTCGCTACTTCTGGAACAAGTTCACCAGAACCTCTCTGGAGCGCGCGTCCCGTTCGTTTGAGGAGGCTCTCGCCCTTCAGCCGGACTCCGGACCTGCTCATGCCGGTTTGTGCGATACCCGACTCTTGCAGGGTCTGTTCGGCTTCGACGCCGATCGGCAAGTCTTCTCGGCGGCGCGGAGCCACGGGGAACAAGCCATCAGTTCCGATCCCGGTTCGGCGGACGCGCAGGCCTCTTTCGCCTTCTCTCAGCTCTTCGACGCGTTCAATTTCGACGCCGCCGAGACCGCTCTGGGGCGGGCGCGCACTCTGGAGCCTCTCCGCGTCGAACCGCATTTGTGGTCCGCCTTTTTCCACGCCTTGCGCGGCGAACCCGTTCGGGCCCTGGCTTCCGCGCGAAAGGCCACCGCCATCGATCCCATTTCCTTGAAGGCCGTGGTCGGCGCCGGCTTTCACCTGTACCTGTCGCAGCAATACGAGCCGGACCTGGACCCCCTCACCCGCGCCCTGGAACTGGAGCCTGAGTTCGCGGTCGCTCACTGGGCGCTCGGACTCGCCTGCGACAAGCTCGGTGACTTCGATCGGGCGGAGGCGGCGCATCGAGCCGCGGTCCGATATTCGGGCGGCTCTCCAACCATGGAATCAAACCTCGCCAGGTCGCTCGCCCTTTCGGGAAAACGGTCGGAGGCGATCGATCTTGCCGACCGTTTGAGCGCCCTTGGCCTCGCCCCCTACCGGCGCGCAGCAATTGATGTGGCATTGGGCGAGAATGCGCGTGCCGTCGACTCGCTCGAACACGCGTGGTCGCTGCGAGATCCGTGGCTTGTCGTCTTGAAGGTCGATCCGATGCTTGATGCCATCCGCGGTGAGGCGCGAGTGCGGGCGATCCAGAGGGAGGTGTTGCGTGGCTGAGTCGGAGACAGGAAAGATGAGAGCGGTCGAGATCGCCGAGCCAGGCGGTCCGGATGTTCTGCGCCTGGTGGAACGTGACATCCCCAGGCTGGGCCCCACGGATGTCCTGATTCGGGTCGCCGCCGCCGGAGTCAATCGACCGGATATTTTTCAACGGGAGGGAAAGTATCCGCCGCCCTCTGGCGTAACAGACATCCCCGGTCTCGAAGTCGCGGGAGAGGTGGTGGCGGTGGGGGATGATGTGGTCTCCTTGCGTACGGGCGAGAATGTCATGGCTCTGGTGGCCGGCGGCGGGTACGCTGAGTACTGCGCCGCGCCGGCCGGATCATGCCTGAAGATTCCGCAAGGCTTCTCCACCATCGACGCCGCGGCGGTTCCTGAGACATTCTTCACCGTGTGGGCCAACGTTTTCGAGAGCGGGCGGCTGCTGAAGGACGAGACGTTTCTGGTCCATGGAGGCGGAAGCGGTATCGGCACCGCCGCGGTCCAGATGGTGAAGGCGCTCGGAGGGCGACCCTATGCCACCGCTCGCGGACCGAACAAATGCGCCGCGGTCGAAGCCCTGGGCGCGATCCGCTGCCTCGACTCAACCACTCATGATTTCGTGAATGAGATGCGGGAACTCACCGAAGGGCGCGGCGTGGATGTCATTCTGGACATGCTCGGCGGGGATTACACGAACCGGAATCTTCAGATCCTGGCCTTTGAAGGCCGCCTGGTCCAGATCGCCACCCTCCTGGGAGCCCGGACCGAAATCAACATGTCCATGATCATGCAGAAACGGCTGACCATCACCGGATCCACGCTTCGCTCCAGGCCGGACTTCGAAAAGACTCGAATCGCACGATCCATCCTCGAGCGGGTGATGCCGCACATGGAGGACGGCACGGTGCGTCCGGTCATCCACATGACCTTCCCTCTCGAGGCGGCCGGCAAGGCGCATACCCAACTGGAAGAAGGCAATTCGATCGGCAAGATCGTTTTGATCGTCTAGTCTCCTAGCGGTCCGTGGCCGGTTTCGTCCTCCGGCTCCAATCCGGGAATAGCCAGTTGGCGCGGAGCCGGGGAGATCGTTTCGATCTCGGGGATGTCGTCTCCGACCGCCGCCCCGAGATCCTTGAATCTTCGGGCCTGGACCAGCACGCGACTTTCCAGGGAGCCCACGGCTTTGTTGTAGGCGAGGGTCGCTTTGCCGAGCGCCTCGCCCACGGTGGCGAAATGGTTGGCCATGACGCTGATTCGGTTGTACAGGTCCCTGCCGAGTTCGCTGATCTGCTCGGCGCTTTGAGCGATTCGTTCCTGCCGCCAGCCGTAGGCGGCGCCCTTGAGAAGCGACAACAAGGTCATGGGGCCGGCGGGAATGACGTTGCCCTCGACGGCATCGTCGAGGAGCGAGGGGTCGGCCTGGACCGCATCGGCAAAGGCACTCTCGATGGGAACGTACATCACCACGAAATCGGGGCTGCTCGACAGCTGATCGGCATAGGACTTGTCGGAGAGTTCGCCCACGTGCTTGCGAAGATGCTTGGCGTGGAGCTGAATCAGCTCGCGACGCGAATTCTCGTCCTTGGCGTCTTTGGCGTCGAGATAGGCGGACAGGGGCACCTTGGCGTCGACCACCACAGTCTTGCCCCCGGGGAGGTGAACGATGAGGTCGGGACGCAGGCGGGACTCGTCGCCCTGGATGGTGGACTGTTCCACGAAATCGCAGTGCTGGACCATGCCCGCCATCTCGACCACGCGACGCAATTGGAATTCACCCCACCGTCCGCGCACGTTGGGGGCGCGCAGCGCGGTGACGAGCTTCTCCGTCTCGCCCCGCAACAGGGTCTGTCCCTCCTTGAACGAGGCGAATTGCTCGGAAATGCCTGAATACGCTTCGCCCCTCTTCTTCTCGAGTTCATGAACGTGTGATTCGAATTTCGACAACGACTCGCGAATCGGAGACACGAGTTGAGCGAAGGTTGTCTCCTTCGCCGCGAAGTCCTTCAAGGCTCCTTCCCGGAATTGCCCGAAAGTGGCCTGAGCCTGGTCGAGAAAGGCAGCGCGGCTCTTGTCCAGGGCCTCGGCGGAAAGGGCCTGAAAGGCATTCTTCATGGAGATCTCGGCCCGGCCCATCAGCTCGAGCTTCTCGGTCGCGGCCTTCTCGGACTCGGAAAGCCGGGTCTGGGCCTCCGCGATCCGGACCTGGGCCTCGCCCAGTCGCGCCTCTGCCTCGTCGGTCGAGGCGCGGGCCGCGTTGAGTTCGCGCTCAAGCCCCGGCACTCTTTGGGCAATGGCCTCAAAACGCGCCCGCTCCGCGGCCAGCCGGGAGTTCTCGGCCGAGGTCACTGCGCGCTGGGAAAACTCTCCGAGGTTCCGACCGAGGAGAAAAGCACCCAAGGCCGCCAGGAGGAGCACCAGGAAGCCAGCAACCAAAAGCATGGAGGAAAGAACCATCGGACCAACAGTCTATTGAATGGCGATCCGAACGAGGTCCGAACCTCTCCGAGCCTTCGCTTGTCCCGCAGCAAAACGCTCGGTTAGATTGCGACTGACCATGGCTCGAATTCGAATCGCCGTCGCGGGGGCTTTGTGCCTGGCTGGCGGCGTTCTCTCTTTGATGCTGTTGTCCAGGCACTACGGAGTTCCCCTTTTCGGCGAGGCGGTGCTGGCCGCCTGCGGTGAGGGCGGAGGGTGCGACATTGTGTCCCAGAGTCGGTATTCGACTCTCTTCGGCATCCCCCTCGCCGCCTGGGGCCTTTTCTTCTACGGGTCCTTGCTGGCCCTTCTGGCCCCCTCGTTGTTCGGGGAGAGCGAGGAAATCCCGGACGCGGCGCCTTCCCTCGCCTTCTTCCTGA
>JAENWE010000112.1 GCA_016650185.1 Vicinamibacteria bacterium
CAGCCTCCTCGCGCAAACCGAAGCCAAACGATCGAGGTCATCAAGAGCCTCGTGACGCGACGCGTAGTCCCTGGCGAGAACCCTCGTCGATGCCGCATGCAGAAGCGTCGGCAGCGCAACCGAGCCGGCAAGGATCTCGCGGCGAGGTTCGCCAAGAAGGCCAAGGGGTTTGTGATGGTGAGCCGATCACTGGTGCTGCGCGCGAAGCGAATGACGAGCTCATAGGAGAGGACGCCACCGCCCACCTTCTTTAGAGGCAGGTTGACGAACCCGGCGCCCTGCGCGCCCGAGCCGAGAGAATAGGGGTTTTCCGACCAGCCTCCCTGTAACCCGACCTCCGCGCCAATGCGACCGATGGCGGGAAGGAGTTCGAGGGGATCGGCGGCGCCCGGTTTCCCCGGGGCGGGAGGCGGCGCCGTTCCCTCTTGTGCACGCGCGGTCGGGACCAGGGCCGCAGAACCGGTGAGAAGAGCGATCACCAACGATGATAGAAACTTGGAGCGATGAGAGGGCATGGGGTATCGAGCATGATACGAAGTCACGGAAGAGAATGGATTCAATCCCGAATGACGACAAATCCTGAACCGGCCATCCCGGATCGGGTCGAAGCCTGGATCCGCGAAGATGGCGGCGATCTCGCCCTTCTGCTCATCAGCCTCGACGCCGCTCAACGGCCGCATGTGATGATGCTCGCCCGCGACGAGATTCGAGTGATGTCTCCCACTGGCCTCCGCGTGGCCCTGGGTGAACAAAGCCGGTCCGCTGAGAACCTGCGTCTGCGAAGAGCCGCGACCCTCGCGATTTACGACGCCGGCCTGGCCTGCGTGATCAAGACTCGGGTGGTCGCCGGGCCGCGAACCCTCCTGAAGGGGATCGTGGCCTGCGATCTGGCGGTTCAGGAGTTTCGATTCGACTCTCCCACCGCGGCGGAACGTTCAGCGCGGCTGGTCACCGGACTGCGCTTCGAAGGCCGCGCCGAGCGGCACGACATTCGGGAGGCTCTGGCGCGTCCGGCCGCTGGATCAGGACCGGGATCGGGTTGAACGCGATCCCGTCGAACGGGTCCGTGAGGGCTTCCGCGCCGGCGCTCGCTCGGGGGCGGGCGCGACCCTCGTCCGCAGCGTGCGTCGCGCCGTCTGCACCTTCTGAACGACTTCCGGCTTTTGCATCCGCTTCAGGACAGCGGTGAGGGCCAGGTTGATCTGGCGGCGGTCCATGTCCACCTTGATGAGCTGAACCTCGACCCGATCGCCCAGTTTGTACGTCCGCTTCGTCCGCTCTCCTCGAAGCGCGTGGTCGGTGTCGCGGAAGATGTAGTAGTCGTCGGACATCGTGGCGATGTGGACCAGGCCTTCGACGAAGATGTCCGCCAGCTGCACGAACAGACCAAACGGGGTGACGCTCGAAATGACGCCCTGGAAGGTCTCACCCACCCGGGACGACATGAAGCGCGCCTTCTTCCACTCGATCAGATCGCGTTCGGCGTCGGCGGCCTTGCGCTCGGTCTCGCCGAGGTGCGCGGCCATCTCCTCGAGAGGCCAGGTCACCGCCGCGGGATTCTTGCCGTGGCGAAGGGCGCGCAGGGCGCGATGAGCCACCAGGTCCGGGTATCGGCGGATGGGACTGGTGAAGTGCAGATAGTTCTCGCTGGCGAGACCAAAGTGACCAAGATTTTCAGGCGCGTATCGGGCCAGCCGCTGGGTGCGGAGCATGAGGTAGGTCAATAGCCGCTCTTCGGGCCGACCTTCAACCTGGCGGAGGATCCGCTGAAAATCCCTGCCCTGCGGATGCTCGAGGTCGGCCGTGACCTGGTAGCCGAACGTCCGCACCAGCTCGAGGTATTCCTCCAGTCGATCCGGATCAGGCGACTCGTGGATGCGATAGAGCGTCGCTACGTCCTTCTGCGAGAGCGCTTTGGCGACCGCTTCGTTCGCCACCAGCATGAACTCTTCGATCATGCGCATGGCGAAGAGGCGCGGGTTCGACGTGATGTTCTCCACCACCCCCAGGGGATTGAGCTGAAGCTCGGGCTCGGGCAGATCGAAGTCGAGCGAACCGCGATCCTTGCGGGCCTGGTTGAGAATCACGGCCAGTTCCCGCGATTCCTCGACCGTCTTCACGGCGTGGGCGAACCGCGCCCGGGTCGCGGGATCGCCATCCAGAATCGCCTGAGCATCTTTATAGGCGAGCTTCCCAACCGACTTGATCACGCCATCGTAGAACTGGGCGTCCTTGACCTGCCCCTGGTGATCGATCTCCATGACCGCGCTCTGGGTGAGGCGAACCTCGCCTTCGACCAGGCTGCAGATCCGGCTCGAGAGGGCGTGGGGAAGCATCGGCACCACGAACCCGGGGAAGTAGACGGAATTGCCGCGCTCATAGGCGCAGGCATCGAGGGCGCTGCCCTCGCGGACGTAGTGGGCCACATCGGCGATATGAACCGCGAGCACGAAGTTCCCATTCGAGTGGCGGGCGATGCTGATGGCGTCGTCGTGGTCTTTCGCGGTCTCGGGATCGATGGTGATCGTCGTCCACCCGGTGAAGTCCGCGCGCTTCGCGATCTCGGTAACCGGGACCGTGGCGGCTTCGGCTTCGGTCTCCGCGACCACGGCGGCGGGAAATTCGTCGGTGAGCTGATACTGGGCCAGGATCACCTTGAGGTCGACGCCGGGATCGTCGATCCGACCCAGGCGCTCGGTGACTTCGCCGGCGGCAAGACGGTTCGCGGTCGCGGGACGCGTGATCTTCAGAACCACCATGTCACCCGACTCGACCTTCATGGAAAGGTCGGCCGATTGAGCCTGGACGTTCTGGAACAGCCGACGGTCGAAAGGAACCACGTGGGCGTGGCCGCGGGAGACTTCGTAGCGACCCACCACGCGCTTCACCGCGTGCTCGACCACTTTCACCACCTCACCCGAGAAGCCCTTGTCGGTCTTCCCCACCACGCGGGCCATGACGGTGTCGCCGTGAGAGGCGCCGTGGAGCAGAGGCAGATCGACCTTGAGGGTCGGGTGGGGCGGAGAATCGGGGCCGCCGGGGATGGGATTCACGAAAGCGAAGCCCGCAGGGTGGCCGACCACTCGGCCGAAGAAGGTGTCTGAGGAGCGAACGGTTTTTTTGATAGGAGTCTTCATAGAGTCTTGCAAAGTCTGAGGCATGGAACTCGTCCAGCGGAAGGGCCATGAGGTTTGGAACTCACTCCCCGCGC
>JAENWE010000113.1 GCA_016650185.1 Vicinamibacteria bacterium
GATCCGCTCGTAGCCGATCATCTCCGCGACTTTCATGGTGGCCACGTTGAGGCTCTTCGAGAGGGCGCGGCGTAGCGTGACCGGCCCCAGGTACTGGTCCTCGAAATTCTGAGGAATGTATTCCTTGTTTTCGTAGAAAAACACGTACGGCGCGTCATCCACCACCGTGGCCGGCGTGATCGGGGGAAGCGCCGGATCGTCCAGGGTGGCTTCGAAAGCGGCGAGGTAGACGAAGGGCTTGAAGGTGGACCCGGGCTGCCTCTGCGCCTGCACCGCACGGTTGAATTGACTCTGGGTGTAAGAGCGTCCTCCAACCAGGGCGAGAATCCCGCCCGTCTTGACGTCGAGCGAGATCAGGGCGCCTTGAAGCTTCACCCCATCCTTGCGCTTGAGCTTCAGGTCGAGATCCGCAAGTCCCGTCTCCAAGGCCTCCTGAGCGACCCGCTGAAGCCTCAGGTCGAGGGTGCTCTGAACCTGCAGATTGTGAAAACCGCTCTCGCCGAATCGCGTCTTGAGATCGCGCCGCACCAGATCGATGAAATACGGAGCGTCGAGTCCCGGGTTGGATCTGGACCGGACCTCGATGGGCTCCGCCAACAATCGGGCCAGGTCATCACTGGACAGGAATCCTTCGCCCGCCATGGCCCGCAGCACCACGTTGCGGCGCGCCATGGCCCGCTCCGGGTGGCGCATGGGGTTGTAGGGGTTGGGCGACTGGATCATGCCGGCCAGAAGCGCCGATTCGGCTACCGACAGATTCGAGATGTCCTTCCTGAAAAAGACGCGCGCGGCCTCGCCGAAGCCGTTGATGTTGAACGAGCCCACCTGCCCGAGGTAGATCTCGTTTACGTAAAGCTCGAAGATTTCCTTCTTGGACGCCCGGCGCTCCAGCACGAAGGAGAGGATCGCTTCCTGAATCTTGCGCTTCGGGGTTCGATCCGGGGTGAGGAAGAAGTTCTTCACGAATTGCTGGGTCAGCGTGCTGCCGCCCTGAAGCAGTCCGCCTGGCTTCAGATTCCGCAGGGCGGCGCCCATGATTCGAAATGGATCGAAGCCGGGATGCTGAAAGAAGCGTCTGTCCTCGATGGCCAGAATGGCCTCGACAAGGTGGCGGGGAATTTCGTCATACTTTACGAAGCGACGTTTCTCGCGCTCTTCGCCTTCGAACAGATAAGAGATCAGGGCCGGTTCCAGAGTCAGGGCGCGCAGATCCGCGCCGGTGTTCAAGGCCTTGATCGATTTCACGATATCGCCCGCGTTCTTGGTGTGATCGAACTCCACGCTGACCGCCTCGCGTAGGGCGGTCCGGGGGGCATCCTTTTGGGTCCCCTCGATCGTCACTTCGCTTCGTGGCCTCAGGCTGAGGCTCTTTTCGGCGATCCTGAACTCTCCCGGCCCAAGCTCCTTTTCCCGGGCGGCGATTTCCTGGTAGGACAGAACGTTCAGGATCGACGCGAACCCATCAAGATCCAGGCGGTCCTTGGTGTGGATCGAGACGGGGCGTGAGTAGACCCGCGTCGGCACCCGATTTCGCGCCTCCTCGAGTCGGGCATCCACCAGAGCGCTGCTTCGGACGAAGACCCACAGCATGAACCCGAAGAGGGCCATGAGCGGGAGGCTCAGCAAAGTGAGGAGCAGGACCGCCATCTTCAATCGGCGGTTCGAGTAGACTCCTCGCCTCGGATCCCCCTTCGATGTGCTCAAGGCCGCGAGTATAGCGACCCCTAGGCGTGCCGCTCACGCCTCGCTCAACTCCGGCCGGTTACCTGTCTCATCAGACGGGAGGGTTCATCGTGCCGTTGTCCGAACCAACCTTCGCCCCAAAAACTCCCTCTGAGGATCCAAAAGCTTGCTCTCCTTACGCCGATTCACAACACTCTTTGCTCTCGTGGCCCTCGCCCCGACGGCTTCCGCCCAAACCGGTCCGATGCTGACTCCCAGCGCTTTCATGGAGGCTCCGGGATACTTTGGTCTCGACATTTTTGGGCAGACCATAGGCAAGGAGCCCAACTATCTGACCTTCGCTCAGAGCGGGGCCTACCAATTGAGAACCCGCGTCGACGGCCCGATCTTCCGGTTGCTCTATGTGCCGTCGGACCGGGCCGAATTCAGCGCCGAGGTCAATGCACAGACCTACGCCATCAACGATCCCCGATACGGAAAGACCATCTCAGATTTCGGAGACGCCACGCTCCGGGCCAAACTCGGTCTGGCCAAGGGCGAGCCTTCCGCCCGGCCCGCGGCCGCGTTGCAGTTTGAGGTGACTCTGCCGAACACCAGCTTCGGAAACGGCCTTGGCCCGAACACCCTTCGCTTCGCGTCGACTCTCCTTCTCGGCTACAAGAGGGAGAAGATCACACTCAACGGCAGCGCCGGACTCTCCATCCAGGACGAACCCCTGCGTCAGCACGAGCAAAGAGACTTTGTCGCTCTATCGGCCTCCATCGCCTACAAGGCCAGCGAGAACTACGAGATCTTCGCCGACACCGGCGGCTATTTCGGCGACGGCGTCCCGGGAGCGATCGCTCAACGCGAAGCCCGGCTGGGGGTTCAGAATCACCGGACCCTCTTTGGCCGGTCGACCACGTTGTTTCTCGCCGGGCGTCGCGGCCTGGTGGATTTCCAGGGCAAGTGGGGGGTCGTTTTTGGCCTGACCACCGTGATCCGGCAAGGCGTCACTCCTCAGGTCCCATAACCGGGAGCGCATGGCCGCTTTGGGAGCGGCCATGCCGGTTTCTATCCGCGGACGGTGTGGACCTTGAGCAGATTGGTGGCTCCGGCGGTGTGACTCTGGCCGGCCAGAATCACGAGCCGGTCGCCGCCTTTCACAAAACCGGCGCTCTTCAGGGCCTGCTCCCCGGCGGCGAGCAATTCGTCCGCGTCGCTGACCCTGGGCAGCAGCATCGGGATCACGCCCCAGTGGAGGGCCAGTCGTCGATGGACCTTCTCTGAAGGCGTCACGCCTGCGATCCGGGCGCGAGGCCTGAAGCCCGAAACCAGTCGCGCGGTCGAGCCGGTTTCCGTGAAGGCCATGATCCAGGGCGCCTGAAGTTCGAGCGCGACCATCGACGCCACCCGGGCGAGGGCCCGGGCCACCGCGGACACGGAAGTCCCGGCCAGACGGCCCGGGCTCTGAAACTCGTCGTGTTCTTCCGTGTAGTGCGCGATTCGCGCCATCGTTTCCACGGACTCGACCGGAAAGTGGCCGGAGGCGGTCTCCGCGGAAAGCATCACCGCATCCGTGCCATCAAGGATGGCGTTCGCCACATCCGATGCCTCCGCCCGGGTCGGTCGCGCACGGTCGATCATGCTCTCCAGCATTTGAGTGGCGGTGATGACGGGTTTTCCCGCGGCGTTGGCCATGGCGATGATCCGCTTTTGCCAGGTCGGCACCTCCTCGGTCGAGAGCTCGACCCCCAGGTCGCCCCGCGCCACCATCACGCCGTCGGCCTCTTCCAGAATGGCGGCGAGGTTGTCGACGGCTTCCCTCTTCTCGATCTTGGCGATGAGGGGCGCGTCGCCGCCCAGGCTGCGAATCAGTTCCTTGGCCTCGCGGATGTCCTCGGGGCGCCGCACGAACGAGAGAGCCACGAAGTCGACGCCGAGGGAAAGGCCAAACTCCAGATCCGCCCGATCCTTCGCGGTGAGCGCCGGGGTGGACAAGGAGACGCCGGGAAGGTTCATTCCCTTGTTCGACTTCAGAATCCCCCCGTGAATCACTTCACAATTCACGCCGTGGGCCGAGGTCCCGAGGACACACAGTTCCAGATTGCCGTCGTCCAGGAGAATCATGTCCCCCGTCTTCACGTCGCGCGGAAGCGGCTCGTAGGTCGTGCCAATCTTTTCGGGCGTTCCTATGACGCTCTCATCGGTGGTGATGACCAGACAACGGCCGGTCTCCAGCAC
>JAENWE010000114.1 GCA_016650185.1 Vicinamibacteria bacterium
ACGCTATCCGCTGGGAATCGCTCGCGTCAACGCAAATCGCTGAAAATCAATAGTTTGAATGATATGAAAATACTTTGTCCGTCCGCTTGACGAGTAGGGCTGAGCCGGGCTCTAATTCCGTCCAAAGATGGACGCGGGGATTGCCCAGCGTCGCACCTGATTCAGTTGGTCAACGAAGTTAGGAGGTCTGGAAATGCGGATATCAAAGAGGCGCAGCGTCGCTTCCGTCCTTGCCCTGAGTTTTGTGGCGAGCACGGCAGGCGCCATGGAACCCGTGCCGGGTCCATCACTGTGGAACGCGGCTCAAGAAGCGGGGAAGAAGGCGCCGGTGTGGGCCCAGACCACCGCAGGACCCGCCACGGGAAATCCGCGGACCGACAGCTCCTTCTTCAAGACCACGGCCGGCCGGTTGACTCTGGGGCTGATGATCGTCGGCGTCGGACTCACCGTGTATTCCACCAGCCACGATCGCAAGCCGGTCAAATCGCCCATCCGTTAGGAAGGAACCAATGAAAATAATCTCCCGCACTCTGGCCGTAGCTGTCGCGCTGGCCATGGCCGCACCCGCCTTCGTTTACGCGCAGAGCTTCTCCGGTGTTGTGTCTGGCGTGGTCAAGGACGAGCAGGGTGGCGTATTGCCCGGCGTGTCCGTCCAGCTCCTGGGCAAGACCGGCGCTCGTGACGCGACCACCGACACCTCCGGCAGCTATCGCTTCAACGCGGTGGATCCCGGTTCCTACACCGTGGTCGTCACCATGTCCGGATTCCAGTCACAGCGCCGCGAGAACATCGCGGTCAGCGTCGGCAAGCAGGCGACCGTCGATGTCTCGCTCAAACTGGGCGGCCAGACCGAGACCGTCGACGTCCTCGGAGAGGCGCCGGTGGTGGACGTCACCTCGTCGAGCACCCAGAACAATCTCTCGCAGGATCTGCTGTACAACATGCCTATCCGGCAGGGCAACACGGCGACGAACCTTCTGAATTTCGCCCCCGGCATCAACTCTCAGTCCGCCTTTGGCGGTGATGGCTCGTCCGCGAACGGCCTGCTGATCGATGGCGTCGATACCCGCGATCCTTCCGGCGGCACCGCGTGGACCTTCTTCAACTTCAACATCGTTGATGAGGTCGAGATCGTCGGCATCGGCGCTCCGGCCGAGTACGGTTCCTTCACCGGCGCGGTGGTCAACACGATCACGAAAACCGGAGGCAACCGTTTCGGCGGCCTGTTCGATTTCACCTACACGAAATCCAGCCTCGCCGGAAAGAACGTGAGCAGCGCGGTGACGAGCATCAACCCCTCGCTCGGTCTGTCCGCGAAGACCAACAAGTTCACCGATTTCACCACCCAGTTCAGCGGCCCTCTGATCGCGGACAAACTGTTCTTCTTCGCGAGCGCCCAGCGCTATCACCTGAACCAGGACCCGGCTGGTCCGGTGACGGTGCGCGATGAGGTGAGCCCGCGTGTCAACCTGAAGCTGAATTATCAGCCCAGCGCCAGCAACAACTTCATGGGCCACGTCCAGTACGATTCCTACAACATCATCGGGCGCGCCGGCGTCTCGTCTCTGGTTGCGACCGATGACTTGACCAACCAGGAAGACGCTCCGGAGTGGGTGTGGCTGGGGCAGTGGCGGCACATCTTCGGGTCGAATACTTTCAGCGAGGTGAAGTACACGGGGTGGACCGGCTTCTACGATCTGAATCCCAAGGTCAACGCCTCGAATCACTTCGATGGTGACACCAGCCTCTACTCCGTTTCTCAAGGCTGGTTCTACTACGGTGATCGCGGTCGCAACCAGGTCAATGCCGCCATCTCGCATTTCGCCGAAGGCTTTGGCAAGCACGACCTCAAGTTCGGCCTTGAATTGGAGCGCAGCAAGACCCGCGATCGCTACGGCTATGCCAATAACACCTACTACTACGACTATGGCGGCCAGCCTTACTACGCCTACGGATACGGCTACGACATCAACGGCCGCAACAAGAAGCTCGCGGCCTACGCGCAGGACGCCTGGCACGTCAACGATCGTTTGACCTTGAACGCGGGCGTCCGCATGGATCACGTTTCGGGTGGAGCGCCGGGCCAGAGCGCGGTCTACTCGAATACGAGTGTCGCTCCCCGCTTTGGTTTCGCCTTCGATCCGGCGGGCGACACCAAGACCGTCATCAAAGGCAGCTACAGCCAGTACTACGAGGGTATCTTCAACGACATCTACAAGCAGGCGACCCCCGGCTATCAGGATCGGATTTCCTGGGACATGACCGGGTGCCCTGCGTATGGCCCCACGGGTCCGACGGCCAGCTACAACTGCCCGATCAGCCGCCGAGACGAGGTGAACCGCATCACCGCTCCCGTGGCGACCATCGATCCCGACATCAAGCACCCCAGGGTCGACGAATTCTCGCTCGGGTTCGAACGCGCGCTCAAGAACAACGTTCGGCTTTCGGTGACCGGCATCCTTCGCGATAACAAGAACTTCATCGGACAGGTTCTGCCCGCGGCAAGGTGGACGAAGGCCACCGGTACCAGCACCGCCACCCAGGATTTTCCGGCCACTGGGTATACCTACTACAAGTGGGCGAACCGCTCGGCGTCGGCGAACAACGTCTACATCACGAACCCGGATGGATTCCAATATCTCGATCCGTCCGGCGCTGTCCTGGGAACCCTCGATGCCTATCGCAAGTACAAGGGCGCCATGTTCGTGCTGACCAAGGGCTACTCCAACCGGTGGCGGGCGCAAGTCTCCTACGTCTGGGCGCAGACCAAAGGCACCATCAACAACACCAGCGAGGGTACGTATGGAGTCGGCAGCTTCTATGCCAGTCCGACCCAGTCGCTCGTGAATGCCGACGGGCATCTGTCCAACGATCGCACGAACGAGATCAAGGCGATGGTGGGTGTGCAGCTTCCGAAGGTCGAGCTGGCGGTCAACGCCTACTTCCGATCGGTCAGCGGAGGCACGTACACGCCTTTTGTCCAGCTCGGGGGCTCCACCGTCGGCTACTCGCCCACGGGTTACTACTTCGGGGGGTCGTCGGGAAGAAGGCCCGCTCTCGAGCCGCGGGGGAGCCGGCGTTTCGACACCGTGAACATTCTGGATCTCAGGATCGAGAAGATCTTCAAGGTCGGTGGCGGCGACCATCGACTGTCGGTCTACAGCGACATCCTTAACGCGCTCAATGCCGACACGGTTTCGGCGGTGTTCACGCGGGTTCCGACCACGACCGTGTTCAATCCCCCCCCGGCCGCGGTGGGCTCGACCACAGCGGTGCCGTTTGGTGGTCCGGCAACGATTCTGCCTCCCCGGCAGATCCAGATTGGAGCCCGCTGGACGTTCTAGCCCAAGGGCCCCCCGTGCCCGCAAAGCCGTCGCGTTAGCCCGGTCGGGTTGATCGTTTCAAAGGCCTCGGAGCAAAGGCAGCTCCGGGGCCTTTTTTCTTTGGCTCTTTTGTCGGCTGCGGCCGTTTGGAATCCGAACGGCGGGTCCGCCATCCGAACGGATCGCCAAGGCCCTGCCCCCAAGAGTGCCGTGGAACATGGGATTTGTGGAGATTTTAGAGTTGGCCTGCGTTTTGCTTTCCATACGCGGGCGGGGAGCAAATTCACGTTGGACAAGTACTACCAGGATTGGACGGCGGGCGCTGCTTTCTCTCCGTCCCACCCCGTAAACTATGGCATCGTCTCGATGTCAGTTTCGTTCTAGGCCCTGGTTCCCTTCTGAAAGACAAGAGGTGAAAAAACAAGTGACTTGCCGAGAATTCTCGTATCTGGCGGCGTTCTTGATGATTCTGTGCCCGGTCCTCGCTCCGGCCCAGAACTACGCGGTCGACTACCAGGTCATCATCAACGCGGAGAACCCTACCCAGTCCCTCACCCGTGACCAGCTTCGAAAGATCTTCCTGAAAAAGATGCTGAAGTGGGACTCCGGCACGCCGGTGGTGCCGGTGGACCAGGCCGCGAATTCGCCGGTTCGGGCCGTCTTCACCAAGATCGTCCATGAGAAGCCGGTGAGCGCGATCGCTTCCTACTGGCAGCAGCAGATCTTCGCCGGGCGCGAGGTGCCTCCGGCGGAGAAGGCCGGCGACGCGGCGGTGGTCGCCTTCGTGAAAGCCAATCCAGGGGCCATAGGCTACGTCACCGGCGGCACGTCGGCGGCCGGCATCAAGCCTCTGATTATTCGATAAGAGAGGTTCCAGGGTGGCCTATTCCCGGTTCAATTCCCTTGGTTTCCGATACAAAGTTCTGCTTCTGCCCGCGGTCGCGGCTATCGGCTTTGTCCTGACCCTTCTCGTGACCATGGTGTCTGGCCGCTTGTCCGCGGAGAAGTTGCGTCTCGCCGAGATTGGGCATGGACCGTCCTTGGAGATGAGCCGAAATCTCGAGTTGACCCTGTCCCAGGTCCAACGGGGCCTTCAAGACGCGGTAGCCGCCTCGAACTCCGACTTTGGCGACGATCTCGATCCGATGAAGCAGGAGTTCCTGAAGACCTTGGCTCTTGGTAAGACGAACCCGGTGGTGGACCAAGCCGGACTCACCCAGATGGAGGCGGCGTTCAACACCTACTTCGACACCGCCACCGCCACCACTCGCCAGATGATCGCGAACACGCGCGGCGCCGATCTGACCAGCTCCTTGAGCACGATGCAGGAGCAATACCGCCAGGTGCGCGACACTCTGGCCGCCAACACCGAGCGGGATCGACAGGCCATGAGCGACGCCTTCGAGTCAGCCCGACAGGCTCAGAGTTCGGCGAATTTCTATGTCATCGGCATCATCATTCTCTGCCTGGCGGTTCTGGTCTGGGTCTCCCTGAGCGTGACCCGGGCACTGGTTGGACCAGTCGGGAAGGCGCTGGAGGCGGCCCACCGCCTTCGCGATGGCGACGTGACCGTTCGTTTCGAGACTCGTTCGGAAGACGAAGTGGGACAACTGGTGAAGGCCCTGGCCGATGTGACTTACTACCTCAAGGGAATGGCGGATATCGCCCAGAACATCGCCGAGGGCGACCTGCGCCGCAGTCCGAGCCCGCGCTCGGCCGAAGATCGCTTCGGCATCGCCTTCGGCGAAATGACGGAACGCCTCGCCGGGGTCTCCCGCGATCTCAAGACCCAGGCGGCGGGAATGGCGGCGGCGGCCCGACAGGTTTCCTCCGCCGCGAGCGATCTCTCCGGGGGCACATCAGACGTCGCCGCTTCCGTGGAAGAGACCCTGTCGAGCCTTGAGCAGATGCGGGCTTCGATCGCGGCGAACGCGGGCAACAGCGTTCAGATGGAAAACATGGCGGGCCGCGCGGCCAATGACGCGACCGAAAGCGGGCGCTCCGTGGACGGCACGGTGTCGGCCATGCGGGCGATCGTGGAGAAGATTACGGTCATCGAAGACATCTCCCAACAGACGAACCTCCTCGCCCTCAATGCCGCCATCGAGGCGGCCCGGGCCGGCGAACACGGGCGCGGGTTCGCCGTCGTGGCGGCCGAGGTGCGTAAGCTGGCCGAGCGTGCTCAGGCGGCCGCTCAGGACATCGGCAACGTCGCCGGGCGGAGCGTGGAGGTGGCGGAGCAATCGGGCGCCCAGCTCCGGGCGCTCGTCCCCATCATCCAACGGACGGCGGAGCTGTGTCAGGAAGTGGCCGCGGCCTCGCGCGAGCAGCAGACCGGCGTCGAGCAGATCACCCACGCCATGTCCCGGGTCGATCACGTGACCCAGCGGAATTCCGCATCCGCGGAGGAACTCTCCGCCACTGCCGAAGAGCTGTCTGGGCAGGCCAGCGCCCAACAGAAACTCGTGGCCTACTTCAAGGTCGCCGCCACCGACGACGAGATCTCCCCGGATCCGTCGACTTCCTCCGCCCCAGCAAGGCGTGGCTGAGCGGGCCCGTCCCACAAAGAGCGAGCAGAGCGAATACGTGAAGAAGCCGAAGGCTGGTCGGAAGATCCATGTCCTCGTGGTGGACGATTCCGCGGTGGTCCGACAAACCCTGACCCACGTGCTCGGACGGGAGAAAGACCTGCGGGTGACCACCGCCGCCGATCCCATCATCGCCATCGAGAAGATGCGCCGCGATCGTCCCCAGGTCGTGATTCTCGATCTGGAGATGCCGCGGATGGACGGTCTGACCTTTCTGCGCAACGTCATGAACAGCGATCCTCTGCCCGTTGTGGTGTGCTCCGGCGTCGCCGATCGCGGCAGCCGGGTCGGGCTGGAGGCCATCGAAGAAGGAGCGGTGGACGTTCTGGCCAAGCCCCGCTTCAGCGTCCGGGAGTTCATCGAGGAGCAGGCCCAAACGCTTCACCTTCGCATAGAGGGCGCTCTTCGAAATCTTGAGAGACCGTGCGGCTGCTTCCATGCGCCCGTTCGAGAGTTGGATGGCGCGTTGGATGTGCCGGCGTTCCGCGTCCTCCAAGGATTCATCGGAGCCCTGAGGAATCTCGGTCGGGGCGCGGTTCGAGAGTGGCTCGAAGCGCAGATCCTGTCGCCGCAGTTCATGGCCGTCCGTGTAGAGGCTGGCCCGTTCCAGCACATTGCGCAGCTCTCGAATGTTCCCCGGCCAGGAGTAGGCCTGAAGAGCCTGGTGAGCGCCGTCGTCGAGAGACAGTTCGCCGCGTCCCATCTCGGCGGCCATTTTCCGAAGGAGATAGCGGGAGAGATCGGGAATGTCCTCGGGCCGCTCGCGAAGCGCCGGAGCGGTGAGGGGCAGGGTGCTGATCCGGAAATACAGGTCGGACCGGAACGATCCGTCACGGCTCAGGCTCGCGAGATCACGGTGCGTGGCGGCGATCAGACGGATGTCGACCCGGCGTTCGCGTACCTCTCCCACCCGGTGGAATTGTTTCTCCTCGAGAACCTTGAGAAGGCGCGGCTGGATCGACGTGTCCATGTCGCCGATCTCGTCCAGGAAAACGGAGCCCCGATGCGCGATCTCGAGCAGGCCCTGCTTGGCGGCCACCGCTCCCGTGAACGAGCCCCTTTCATGTCCGAACAGCTCGGATTCCAGCAGCTCTCGGCTCAGTCCCGCGCAGTTCAAATCGACCAGCGACTCCGATGCGCGGGGGGCCATGGTGGTGCAGCCAGGTCGCCAAGACCCCCTTGCCCGTTCCGGTCTCGCCACGAATGAGCACGGGCGAGTCGGAGCCGGCCACCCGCGAGGCCTCCTGGGCCAGCCTTCGGATCGCCGGTGATTTTCCCAGGAAGGGATCGATCGAGTTCCGACTCTCTCGCGAGTGTTCGGCCTGCTCGCGCTTGCGACCGCGCACGTTGGCGATGGCCCTCTCGACCAGAACGCCCAGCGTCGCCAGCTCGATCGGCTTGGTCAGGAATTGTTCCGCGCCCATCTTGATGGCGCGTACGGCAAGGTCGATCGAGCCCTGGCCGGTCAGGATGATGACCGGGACGTCGGGTGCTGTCTCCTTGAAGCGCGGGAGCAGACCGAGGGCATTCCCGTCCGGGAGGGAATAGTCGGCGATGATGCAGTCTGGACCGAAGGCCTGCAACATGGGCAGGGCGTCGGCGGCGGTGGTCGCTTCCGCTATCTCATACCCCTCGTGGCGGAGGAAATCGCTCAAGGTGCGCCGGACGATCGCAGAGTCCTCAACCAGCAGAATTCGATGTCCGGACACTTATCCCTCGAGTCAGGAACGGATGGCTTGGATGATAGCCGACCCCCCCCGAAGCGAGCGTTCCACGCTGCGGCCGGGCGCCAAATCAGGAGCGGACGTGACGCTCCTGGGATTGGAGGAAATCGAGAGAGGCCTCGAGGGAGAGAGGCCGGGCGAGCCAGTAGCCCTGGATCAGATCGCAGTTGTGCGAGAGGAGAAAGTGGAGCTGGCTCTCGGTTTCCACGCCTTCGGCGACCACCTTCAGTCCCAGCTGGTGCGACAGTTGGATAACCGATCTGGCGATGGCGGCCTGGGTGTCGTCCGTGTCGATGTCGCGGGTGAAAGACCGGTCCATTTTGACCACATCGAGGGGCAGGCTGCGAAGCAGATCCAAGGACGCGAATCCCGTTCCAAAATCGTCGAGGCTGATGGAGACGCCCGCGGTGCGCAGTTCTTTCAGCACCCGACGTGTCCCCGCCGGATCGGTCAGGGCGTTCGTCTCGGTGATCTCGACCGCGAGCGAAGAGGTGGGTAGTCCGTGCCGGTCCAGTCCCGATCGGATGTCTCTCACGAACGTCGGATGGCGCAACTGGATGGCGGAGGCATTGATGGCCATTCGCAGAGGCGTCGCCCGCAGAAGATTCAGTTCACGGATGGCTTTGAGGGCCAGATCGAGCACGATCCGTCCCATCGGAACGACCAGGCCGGTCGCTTCCGCGATGGGGATGAACGCGTCCGGGGCCACCCTCCGCCCGAGCAGATCCTTGGAGCGCACGAGGGCCTCGAAGCCGGTGATCCCGAGGTCGTGCGTACGCGCGATGGGTTGGAACTCCAAAAAGAACGCGTGATCCCGCAAGGACCGATGGAGAAACTTATTCATCTCCATGCGTTCGGAGGCTTCGCTGGTGAGGTCGCTCTCGAAGGCGACGGCCTGATCCTTGCCCCGCTCCTTGGCCGCGATCAGCGCGATGTTGGCGTGACGCAGCAAATCGCCGGTGTCGGCGGCCTGGTGCGGAAAGGAGGCGGTTCCGACACTCGCGCTCAGATAGAGTTCATTGTCCTCGGCGATCTGGTAGGGCTCCCGCAGAACGGCCACGATCTGCTGGGACAAGACGATGCTCGAGCCGAGGTC